>NZ_WSPP01000274.1:0-1439 GCF_009767705.1 Myroides sp. LoEW2-1
ATGGTATACAGTGAAATGCCAGACGCTAAACTTATAAAGTTATATGTTGACGGCGCGGAGAATGCTTTGGAAGTACTTATTAAAAGACACCAAGCGAAATTATATGGTTTCATTTTTTCAAAAGTATCAAACTCTGAACTTGCAGATGATATCTTTCAAGATACTTTTATTAAAGTCATCCATACTTTTAAATCAGGAAGATATAACGAAGAAGGTAAATTCCTTCCTTGGGTAATTCGAATTGCTCATAATCTTGTCATGGACCATTATAGGAGAGAGAAGAGGTCTCAAGTTGTCAATGACACAGATGAGTTTTCTTACTTTTCAATGATTAGAGATGAAGGCGATACGATTGAAAGTGTTTTAATAAAAGAACAAATTGAAAAAGATTTGAGCTCTTTAATCGATGAATTGCCTGAAGATCAAAGACAAGTTGTTTTTATGAGAATTTATCAAGATTTAAGCTTCAAAGAAATTGCAGAACAGACTGATGTTAGTATTAATACTGCTTTAGGTCGAATGCGATATGCATTGCTCAATTTGAGAAAGTTAATCAATGAGAATAATATTATTTTGAGTGAGCAATAATAAAGTGATGAGTTTTATCGTTTAGTATATAAACAATAAAACATTTTCGCTTATGAAAAACATCTACTATTCAAGAAAACAAGATGTTTTAATGCCGAAACAAAAGACAATTGATTTTATACTCAACTATTCAAAAAGTCTTAATAACTTAAGTTTAAATGGCATTAAAACAAATTGTTTAATTATTAACAATAGAAATTAAACAAAAAGCACCTAAGATTATTTTTTCTTAGGTGCTTTCTTTTTGTAGTAATCGTTAATCACCGTTTTTCTACCTATAACACTTGTAATTATATCTATTTCAAGGTTCCAGGCACGGGCAGGACTATATTGACGACCATACCAAACAAGCTGTAGATGTAGTCTGTTCCATTTGTCTTTAGGAAATAATCTCTTAGCATCTTTTTCGGTTTGCTGTACACTTTTTCCGTTTGAGAAATTCCATCTATACATAAGTCTGTGGATATGAGTATCTACAGGGAAGGCTGGTATATTAAAAGCTTGTGACATTACAACACTTGCTGTTTTATGTCCTACAGCTGGCAATGCTTCTAATGCTTCCATATCTGCAGGTACCTGTCCATCGTATTTTTCTACTAAGATTTTTGACAATCCATAAATTCCTTTGGATTTCATAGGAGAAAGGCCGCAAGGACGGATAATTTCTTTAATCTCTTCAACTGATAATTTAATCATATCAAAAGGATTATCAGCTTTTGCAAATAATATTGGTGTTATCTTGTTTACGCGTTCGTCAGTACATTGTGCAGATAGTAATACAGCAATTAAAAGAGTATACGGGTCTTTGTGATCTAATGGTACAGGGATTTCAGGATATATAGCATCTAAAG
>NZ_WSPP01000275.1:0-2767 GCF_009767705.1 Myroides sp. LoEW2-1
CCTTCAAACGCCCCGGAACCGATGTGTGTTACTGAATTAGGGATAGTTACTTCTGTAAGGTTGTTCCCTTCAAACGCCCCGGAACCGATGTGTGTTACTGAAAAACTATCTATAGTGCTTGGAATTACAATGTTTTTATCATTGGTTTTGATACCTGTTATTTTTATAGTATCATGTGTGATTTTTGAATATGTAAATTTCATTTTAACTTAATCTATTAAGTGAATAACCTTTTTCTTTAGCCCATTTTGGGTTTTCTTCAATCATACGATGCCCTTCACGAGATACTGCAAGCCAATATCTCGTGTCTAAGAATAAGCTACCTACACGACCTTTCATGTGATGAATGTCTGTGGTTGGCTGTTTCGTTATGGGGCAAATTTGATTTTTTGGATCAGATAGAAATTCTTTCCGTAGTATGGTGTATTGTTGAATTTCTGTTTTACGCTTTTCGGATATAGGATTTATCCGCTTAGGTTTAGCGTATTTCTTTGTGCAAAGAGCAGAGCAATGTTTTTGAAGTGAATTATATTGTTTAAACTGTTTGCCACATTCACAAGATTTAAGCTTTACCACTTAATTCTCGTTTCTTATCATCTAGAAGTATAATGTGCTCTTCTCTTGTTATTAAAGGGGATAGTTTCTCTAAATCTTTTAGATTTTCTATTCCTTCAATAGCTGGAGGGATTAACTCATCTTCTTTTGCAATATACATTTCTTGTAATTCTATATCATCAGAGTTAGAAACCAAATCTCTTACTTGAATTAGTGAACCAAATTTTTTTGCTTTTTCAATATGGTTTATAACTCTGTTTCTTTCTTTTTCAGCAATTTGGTCTTCTTTACTGATTCTATTAGAACTTACTTCTGTGTAACTAATATCTTCTGCATCACCATCTGTTAAGTCTGTACCTGCTACATGGTTGTATAACCAACATTTTGCTTTTCGTTCTGCTTTACCAATACAAGAATCACTTGTTGCATAGTTTCCAGCTTTAACTGTAAATTCCAATACTTGTTTTACTTCTTTTTCTTCTCCAACTTGGTAAGTGATATTACAAACAACTAGCGCAGTTTGTTTGTCGTTTGAGAAATTTACAGAAGGATATATGATGCTGTATTTAAGTCCTTTTACTTTCTTAAGTAAGAAAGTAAAACCTTCTTTAGTGACATACATATTACTAGCAATAATGTTGAATTGATTACCTGTAGGGTTTAGTCCTAAAAGAACTGCATCAATTAAACAATCCTTAACCGTTTCTAAAGGATATGGGTTTGGCATTTGACCTTTGGAAGGTTTGTCTCTATCAGTTCTAAATCCAAGTTTAGACCCAGCTAAAGACATAATAGGTTGCATTACATCTGGAGTTAGGACATTCCTAATTACTGTTATTGCATTAGCCATCGCAAAGGCATTAGTGAAATTTTGACTCTTATCTGATAATACAGCTAGTACTTGTGAATTAATAGTTTCAGCAGCTACTAATTGATTTTGTGGAATTGTGCTTATTTCTTGTGCCATTCTCTTATGTTATTTAAAGTGGTTTGGTGGATTTTAGTCATGTTTTTCGCATGGTTTAATTGCGATTCACAGTTTATCCAAAATTGTTTTTTTGTTTTATTAACTATAATGTATAGTTTTAATTCTCCTTTATTTATAGCAGAAGGAAGTTGTTTGTATGCATTAAATAATAAACAGTTTTCAGCTTCTTCTGTATAGTCTAAAGTGTAATATTCGTTATTCTCCATTTGCGTAATCTTTTAGAGATTTTCTAGATATTCGCCACTGGCTACCTACTTTTTTAGCTACTATAAGTCCATTTTTAATGTGGTTATGAATAGTTTGAGTAGTTAACCCAGTTAATTGCGCTACCTCTTTGATTGGAAGGAGTTGTTCTTCTAGAGGTATTTCTTTTTTTTCGATTAACTTATCTAACATACCTGTATTAATAATATGTAATGCTATTATTCTTAGTTGCTCGTCAGATAGTTCTAGTTGAACGTTTAGAGGCATTATTCTTTAGTTAAAAATTCAATAATATATTCTTGGTCTACATGACCATGTTTTGTTAGACAGTAATCACAGAAATCTAATAAAAGTGTTTGCATGATTTTCTGTTGTTCATTTAGTTCTACAAGAAAGATTGTATCATCTGTTATTACTTCTATATCCATAACAGGTGTTTCTTCATAATCAGCTTCTTGTGTGTTATTTTGCACTTCTGGAGTGGGAGGGTTTTCGATTTGGTATTTAGTGTTATTAAATACGTCTTGAAATTCTTCTTCTGAACAAAGAATGTCTTCTAAAGGGAAAATTATTTTACAGTGTTTTAGATCTAGTACTAAGTCATCATCAAAACCTATGTTTTGTAAAGCAGTAATTCGCTTTTCTTTTAAGAGGTTATCTTTTTCTATTTGTAAAGATTGCCTTTCAGCTTCTAATCGATTGTTTTCAGCTTGTATACGCTCTTCTTCTGCTTTTTTATTTGATTCTATTTCTGCTTCTTTCCTTAAGTTTTCTTCTTTTATTCTCTTTGATTCAGCTTCTTGTTCTTCTTTTTGTTTTTCTAAAGCAAGACGCTGTTCTTCTTGTTTGTTTAAAAGAACTTCTCTTACTTCGAATTCTTTTACAATTTCAGTTCTTTTTGAAGCATATTCAGATTGAAATTCCTCTACATTAATACTTTTTTCATCATTGAACTCTTTTTTTAGAGCTGATATGTTATTAAATGTAGACAAATAGATCTTGTTTATCCAGTCATTGTAG
>NZ_WSPP01000276.1:0-2670 GCF_009767705.1 Myroides sp. LoEW2-1
GAATTATATACGCTTCACATTTTTCTTTTAGTTTCTTATGTTTTGTTTTGATATTTTTACGTTAAAATATATCACTTTACTTAACAAAAACATGTATAAAAATTTAGACGAATTAATTGAAAAATACAAATCAATTACGAGTAATAACTCTCATTTATCTAATGATATTCAAGAAATCATACAGAGAGGAATAACTTTTCAGTATGATGAAAACGAAACAGATGCGGATCTTCTTTTTCTTGGAATGAATCCTTCATTTGGAGGAGATAAAATTGATGGAATATTTCCTTGGACAAAAGAGTTTTCTAAAGATCTAAGTTATTTCAAACCCTTTTTCACTATTGAAGAGCGATTAAAAGAAGTTTATCAAATAGACTTAAAGTGGACTCATTTTGATCTTTTTGTTTTTAGGGAAACGAAGCAAGCTCGAATTGAAAAGGTTTTTATGAATAATGAACCAGGCAGGTTATTTCTTGCTCAACAACTTGAAGTACTAAAAGAAAGACTATTGCGTACAAAACCAAAAGTAATTGTCGCTAGTAATGGTTTAATAAGAACCTTTTTGGGATTGAACAGACACCATGATAAAAATGGAAATGAGGTTGCTGTTTGGTTAGGTGATTGGATTGAAACTAAATTTGATCCAAAAGTAGGAACGCATGTTATCCTTCAACCAGCAGAATTAAAAGGTACTAGGATTTTCTTTACAAGTATGCTTAGTGGTCAACGCGCTTTAGATTTAGGCACAAGAGAACGTTTGATTTGGCATATTGCAGAGGTTTTGAAATAAGTCGATTTAGTTTTAAATTATACGAAAAAAATGAAATATAAATATCAATTGATTTTACTTGGGACAGAAAATAATGCAATTACTGAAATATGTCAAAAAGTAAATGAAAAAATAAAGGAATTAGGTCTACCCGAATCTATATTAAAAATAATTCAAGCAAATGATGTTCAAAAAGAATATGAAGGTAATCAACCTGCATTTGCTTTATATCTTGGGAATCAAGATGGTGTACATGAACATTTAGATATAACTAGCAAGTTATTAAAAGATGGAACCATGATTTTACCTATTTATTTTGGGAATGAAGAAGGAGCTTTTTCGAAGGAAATACCTTGCATATTAGCTAATCAAAATGCTATTCCTTACAAATATAAAGAAGTAGATAGAATTGCTAATATTGTTTTAGAAGCGTTTGAACTGTTAAGAAATACGAGAAAGATTTTTATTAGTTATAAAAGGAGTGAATCAACGTCTGTAGCAATACAATTATTTGAAGCTTTAGAATCTTATGGTTATGATGTTTTTTTAGACACTCATTCCATTAGAAAGGGGGAGCCATTTCAAGATGAACTATGGCATAGAATGACAGATTGTGATGTAATAGTATTATTAAATACTCCAAAATTCTTAGAAAGTCATTGGTGTAAAGAAGAGTTTGCAGAAGCTGGGACAAAGCAAATAGGCATTGTGCAATTGGTTTGGCCTAACCATGAAATAAAAAAAATTGATGTAGGATCCCATATAAGTTATCCTATTCAATTAAAAGACTTTGATTTTGTAAGCAATATTTATAATAACAAAGATCAATCTAAGTTAGTAGACGGAGTTATTAAAGATATACTTATTGAAGTGGAGTCTGTAAGAGCAAGGAATTTAGCAGCGAGACAAGATAATTTAATTACAGAATTTAAAAATATTGCTCACCAATGTGGTCGTGAGGTCACTGTGCAACCAGAAAAATTTTTAACTGAAGAGTTGCCAAGTGGTCAAAAAATAATATATATACCTACTATTGGAATACCGCAATCGACAAGTTGCCAATCAGCTGAAATACGCCATGAATTTGAAAAGCATAAAGATATTTCAATCCGTTTGATTTATGATGATTTGAGAATAAGAGATAAATGGTTAAATCATTTAGATTGGCTGAACAATAATTTCAAAAAAGACATTCAAACATTAAAGAAGCAAGAGTTTAAATCATGGTTAGAGAACAAAAAATGAAGAACATCTTTCTTTCAGCGAGTATTCCTTTACCTGAAAGAGATGCTAAATATTATGATACAGCGGATATTGTAGCGATACGTGACGCAGTAATTGCATTAACGACACTTGTACTTCCTCATCATAGAATAGTTTGGGGAGGACATCCATCTATAACTCCACTAATATATTATGTAATGGAAAAAACTATTAAGAATAAAGTGGAAAGAGAAGACGGGTTTACAAAAAAATCTTTGGAAGATCAAGAAAGAATTATTTTTCACAGAACTCAAGAAGAAATATCATCTCATGTTCGGTTGTACCAATCTAAATTTTTTGAAAAGTTTTTTCCAGAAGACAACAATAAGTTTAGAAATGTAGAATTTACAGATGTTATCGAGGATGATCGAGATAAATCATTATTACATATGCGTGAACGAATGTTAGGTGAATCTGAGTTTTCTGCTGCTGTATTTATTGGTGGTATGGAAGGAATAGATGGAGATAAGGAAAAAAATATAGAAGGTGAGTATAAAATGTTTGTCGATAGATATCCAAATGCTTTGTTATTGCCTATAGCAAGTACTGGAGGTGCTACAAAAATAATTTATGATACTGTTTTTCCTGAAAAGTTGAAGAATGAAAGGTTCGTGAAAGATTATGGTTATATGTCTTTG
>NZ_WSPP01000277.1:0-1316 GCF_009767705.1 Myroides sp. LoEW2-1
TGTTTTGACCCCTATAAACCTAGAGTATTTTTAAATTTTTAAAGTATAATGTTTTAGGCTACTTTTTCTCTGCTACAAATCAAGTGTTTGTCCTTTTCCCATTTCTCCATTGGAGTGATTTTTCCAAGCAAGCCATGTAGTCTTTTGTTATTATAAAATACTACGTACTTCTTTAATATTTGTTCTATTTGTCCAAAAGTAAAGTATTCAAATTTAGTAAAAACCTCTCTTTTTAAAGTACCGTGATAGGCTTCTATGTGAGCATTTTCCTCTGGTGTTGCTACGTGTGTAAATTCTTGTGATACACCTACTAAGGAAAGATATTCTCTTACATTCTTGGCAATAAATTGACTACCATTATCCGATCTAATAACCACATTTTTAGGGTAATCTAACTCTTCAAAAAGCCCTGACAATAATTCTATTACCTGCTTCTGCTTAATATTAAAGCTGAAGTAGTCTTTTAATATTCTACGACTGTGTACATCAATTACAGAAAGTAAATAAGCATTTTTACCTTTTTGTGGTATCCATACCATCTTAATATCCATTTCAATACACTCTAAGGGTCTTGTAGTCTTTACTTTACGATGCTTAACGTACTTCTTATCCGAATGATCTCTAGTTATACGAGTTTGTAAAAGCTTGGCGTTTTTCATGATACGATATACTTTTTTATGGTTAATGGTGTACCCTTCGCGTTTAAGATACTCGCTCATCATACGGTAGCCACAATCCATAAAATCACCCCTTAAAAGCTCTTTAATTGACTCTACAACAGTTTGTTCATTAACCCAACCTTGGGTTTTATGATAGGTTAATAAAGTAGCTTTATTACCTTTTGACTTGCCAGAACACTTGAAGTAGTACGTGCTTTCACTTAAGCCAACCCAATGTATTAGTTTAGCTTTACTTTTTTGATATTTACTATAAAAGTATTCTACCAGATCTTTTTTGGATCGGATGTCCCAAACTTTTTTTTTAGAAGTTCACGTTGAACTTCTAATTCTATTTCTTTATCACTTAGTAGTTTACGGAGAATCTTATTCTCTTCTTCTGCTTTTTTAAGTTCTTTTGATTTGTCAGAAACAGCAGGTCTTAATCCTGATTCTCCTTGAGAATCGAATTTCTTCTTCCATGAGTAGAAAGTACCTGTACTTAAACTGTGTTTACGACAAGTTTCTATTACCCCATTTTCTTCTGCTTCTTCTAAAATTGATAGCTTCTCAGATAAGCTCCATTTCTTGTATTTCATAAGTCCAAAGTTATGTAATTAATTTACTAGTTTCACTCCAGCTTATTTAGGGGCTAAGATA
>NZ_WSPP01000278.1:0-865 GCF_009767705.1 Myroides sp. LoEW2-1
AACAACAAGTACCTGTATAGTTATAATAGGATTATAAAACCAAATGTACAGTTAAAAGCAGGATTATAAACAATAACTGTACAGCTATATTAGGACGAGACAGTCTTTATTACATCAAATAAGAGGGTGGTCGGCTTGTGGTCGGCTTGTGATAGGCTTGTGGTCGGCTAAAAAGTGCCATTATAAGCCGACCACATCCCCAACATAATGCAATGATAACGGAAACACCTCAACGAATCCGCTAAACCAAACAAACTGAACAATAACACCTCCTACATTTCCATTCTATATAAAACAATTGTATCTCGCCTAAACACCTAAACTTAACATGGTCTTAGTACTGAGAATAGCAAATTATTAGTACTTTTATAAGAACCTAAATATATACTCCAATGAAAAAGATAATCGCTATAGCTTTCTTAGCTTTGACTACTATTAGTTGTAACCAGAAAGTAACACCCCCAACTACGTTAACCGTAGAAAATTATTATACAATCGAGATGCCTGGAAATCTTGCACCAATGGAAAACTTGTTTCCTAATGCTGATTTGCAATATGGTAATACTTTCAAACAAGTGTATTTCGTAGCAACAAAAGAAGCTAAGACAGAAGATAGCGATTTCAGTGCGTTTATTGATAAAGCTTTAGCGCGTTACAACAAAAAACCTAATTACGAGATAGTCAAAGAAAATGAAGTACGTATTAATGGGCTGCCTGGTAAGACCTATGAATTAAAGATGTCTCAAAACGAAACGTATATGTATATGATTCAAGTCATGATAGAAGGCCAAAAAGCCAATTATGAAATAATCAGTTGGACTACGAGCAAAAACAGTGAGGTAGAAAGTGAAAAACTGATAAATAT
>NZ_WSPP01000032.1:0-12557 GCF_009767705.1 Myroides sp. LoEW2-1
GATTGTGTTTTACTTCTTTAAACCCAACTTTTCTTAAAATATTGTTTAAAGCTTCTCCAAAAGGGAAATTTTTAGCTGAATCAGATAAATATTTATAAGCTTTTTGGTCTTTAGAAAATAATTTACCCATGAAAGGTAATATATTTTGAGTATAAAAGAAATACCCTTGCTTAAAAGGAAATTTAGTAGGCACAGAAGTTTCTAAAATAACGAATATCCCTCCAGGCTTTAAAACCCTAAGTATTTCCGATAATCCTTTTTCTAAATCTTCAAAATTTCGAATACCAAACCCTACTGTAATTGCATCAAATGAATTATCTGCAAAGGGCAAGTTTTCAGAATCTCCTTGAATCATTTCTATTCTATCTTGTAGATTCAATGCTTTTACCTTTTGTCTTCCAACTTCTAACATTCCTGCAGATAAATCTAATCCTGTAATTTTAGTTGCATCGGATTTTGATAATAAAATGGCTAAATCACCTGTACCAGTAGCAATATCTAAGATACTTTCTGGTTTCGTATCCGCCACCATCTTCAAAACTTTACGTCTCCATCCTTGATCTGTTCCTAAGGAAATCATTCGGTTTAGGTTATCATAGTTCCCTGAGATGTTATCAAACATCTGTTCTACTTGTTGTTTCTTTCCTAAGTTAGATTCTTTATATGGAGTTATTTCTTTTGACATTGTAATGAATTTTGAGCAAATATAATTATTTAAAGACAAATACAGGGTTTCGTTAGTAGGATTAATTTTACGGGGATAAAATAAAAAAGTCTTAGTTTAACTAAGACTTTTTATATTGTTAATCTACATACATATGATAGTATTCTCCTCCTACAAAATCCAATGCTTTGCCTTGTTTGAAGCCTAACCTTGTGTACAGTTTCATCGCCCCTGGATTCTCCAAATCGACTATTAAGCCAACTTGTTTAAATCCTTTTTCTTTAGCAAAGTCAACTGCAAACTTAAGTAAATGACTTCCTACTCCTTTGCCTTGTACTATAGGCGATACAGCTACAGTGTCTAGGTAAAATTCACTGCCTTCTGTTTCAGGTTCTGGAGTCATATCGTTGTTGTATTGTTTTTTCATTAATTCTAAAACAGGCTCTCTTAACTTATAAAAATCATCGCCATTATATCCTGTTACAGACCCGACTACATTGTCATCTTCATCTACAGCTACAAAAGTATTTTCATAACTATATAAGTTATTTGGCTTTTTGAAAAGAATAGTTAGAAAGTTGATTGCTTCTTCGATGTCTTGTTTTTGAATAAAGCTAAAAACAATATCTTCCATTGCTTGTAACATTAATTCAGGTACTACATCATAGTCTTCTCTTTTAGCTGCTCTTATTTTGTATTGCATTTCCTATTAATTTAATTCATAGGCAAATGTACTAAAGTAACGAGAATTTATTCTCTTAATTTTTGTTTCTCTTGCCATTCTCTTTCTTTGATGACCTTATCCCATACCTCACTTGCGTTTTCGATGCCAATTTCTTTAGGGTCAAAAATAGGGTCTTTACCTTCTTTTCTTTGTTTTATATAGTCGTTAAGAGCCCTTAAAGCTGGTTTGTATAGCAGTAGAATTGCAATTATATTAATCCAAGCCATAGCTCCAACACCTATATCTCCAATGTCCCATGCTTTGCTCGGTTCACTTATAGAAGCGTAGTAGACGAAAACTAAAATAATCAGACGCATTGCCCATCTTAATACCAAGTTTTTCTTTTTACTTAAGTATTCGAAATTGGACTCAGCAATGAAGATGTAGGACATAGTTGTCGTTATCGCAAAGAAAGTTAGCGCAATAGCTACAAACTTACTTGCAAATAAGGGGAATTGCGTAGCAATGGCATTTACTGTATATTCAGATCCTGGCTCGACTCCTGGGATATTCTCTATAATAAAACCACCCATACCGTCAGCTACATTGTATTGATTGGTAAATAAAATCATCAGAGCTGTAGCTGTACAGACAAAAAGGGTGTCTATGTAAACAGAGAAAGCTTGTACTAATCCCTGTTTGACAGGATGCGATGTTTCAGATGCAGCTGCAGCATGAGGCGCTGTTCCTTGACCTGCTTCATTTGAGTATATACCTCTTTTTACACCCATCGCGATTGCTGCTCCAAATACTCCTCCAAAGGTTGCTTCCATATTGAAAGCTGAACGAAATATTAAACCAAAGATATGGGGTACTTCTTGTATGTTTATTCCTATGATTACTATGGCCATTGCGATATATGCAACTGCCATAAAAGGGACAATTACTTGTGCGATACGACCTATCTTTTTTGCACCTCCAAAAACCGTTAGTGCTAAAAATATACAGATAAAAATACCGGTGATCCATTGAGGAATATCAAAAGCATGTTGGATGCTAATAGAAATACTGTTGCTTTGAATACTCGGTAGGAAAAGTGAACAACTGATTATAGTGATGATTGAAAATGTCAAGGCAAAAGCTTTACTCTTTATCCCTCTTTCGATGTAGAATGCAGGACCCCCACAGTATTGACCGTTCTTTTCGACTTTATATATTTGCGCTAAAGTCGATTCTATGAATGCTGATGCACTTCCGAGAAAGGCAATCATCCACATCCAAAAAATGGCTCCTGGACCTCCAGCTGCAATGGCTGTCGCTACACCTACTATATTTCCTACACCCACTCGTCCTGCAATTGCTATACTGAATGCTTGAAAAGGACTTACTCCTTTATCAGAGGAACCTTCTGTAAACAGCAATTTGATCATATGCCTAAAGAAGCGAACTTGTACAAATTTGGTGCGTATACTAAAGAATAAACCTGCAATGAGGCATAAGGCAATAAAAACATTTGACCAGATTAGGTCATTTAGTAGTTTGATGATTTCTTCCATTGTGTTGTTTGTGCTTTTTGTTGTGTGTGGAGAACACCTCTTTTTGTATTAAGCTAAGATGTACTCATTTTTAGATTTGTGGAATTTAAGGAAATTTTAAGTATTGAGTCCTGTTGATATTGTCTTTTTTTAAATTTAAAATGATTCTTGCTAATATTTACGATACAAATAGACTTCTATTGATGTAGTATTCTCTTTTAGGTATGTAAGAAAATCGGTTGAATATTGACAGAAATATTTAGCTTTGAACAGACAGAAATAGATAAACTAAAAGCTTATGTCACACATAGATTACATTAGGCGTTCTGAGGGAATGTCATTAGAGGAGATCTTATTAATGCGCATTACTATTGTCTTAGAGACCTTTGAGAAGGTGAGTCAGCAACACAAGTGGGATTATGCTTATGCAGAGGGGAAGTGGACTGTAAAAGAGTTAGTACAGCATTTGATAGATTGTGAACGTATTTTCAGTTATCGCGCTTTGCATATTGCTCGTCAAGATAACAGTGTTTTAAGTGGATTTGATGAGAATGAGTATGTTGATCAAGCCAAAGGAGAGAATAAAGAGCCACAGGACTTAATAGAGGAATATATTACACTGCTAAAGAGTGTTTATTATCAATTTAAAGGTTTTACAACAAATGCTTTAGCATTACAGAATAAAGTAGCAGATTACGTTATTACGGTAGAAGAGATAGGTAGGCTTAATTACGGGCATACACTGCATCATATCGACGTGCTATTAGAAAGATATTTAGAGTAGATATAAAAAAAGAGCCACTCATTGAGTGGCTCTTTTACAATAATATTTTATTAGTAGCGGATGCTAAATAAACCTTCAGCTTTATTTTCAAGGTTGTCAAAGCGATCTTTACACTCTTGAATTAATTTAACTGCTGCTGCTTTATCTCCAAATCCGTCAGTAGTAACTTTTTTATTCTCTAAGTCTTTATAAACTTTAAAGAAATGTTCAATTTCTTTTTTGAAATGTTCGTTTACATCATTAATGTCGTTTAACTTGTTCATTAATGGATCTGAAACAGGAACACATAAGATTTTTTCATCTTGACCTTTATCATCAGCCATATAGAAAACACCTATTGGTTTTACTTCAACCACCATTCCTGGTAATGAAGGTTCAGTGAACATAACTAATACGTCTAATGGATCTCCGTCTAATGCTAATGTTTCTGGAATAAAACCGTAATCAGCTGGATATCTCATGTTTGAATATAACAATCTATCAAATCTCAAGCGTTTTAAATCGAAGTCATACTCGTATTTATTTCTGCTCCCTGCTGGAATTTCAACAAAAGCATCAAAAGTTTCAAATGTACTCATATCTTTTATTTTTTTAACTCATTCAAAATTGGTTGCAAAAGTACTCTAAATCATTGTTTCTAACAAGTTTTAAGATAATTATTAGAAATAAATTGCGAATGAACCTCTTACAGCAAATTTACGTGAGTCAGGCATATCTAAATAGTTTCCTCTCCAGCTAAAGTCAAGTCTGAATATTTTGAAAATGTTACCGATAGCAAAATAATATTCATAATATATGTCTTCTGGTGCTTTGTATTGAATACTTGAAGCATTTAAGTCGATATTTCCTTGAGATATTTTTCCATACATCCCTCTAACTCCAACTATTTCACGAAGGTTAAAATCTCTCAACCAAGGAATACGCGAGAATAATCTTCCCCCAAAATTGTGCTCTAAGTGTAGTGATGCATATTCATCAGTTACAAACTCATAGTAATTTAGGTTGGCAAACGTATTTTGAATATTAAACCACGATTGGTTTCCAGGTACAACATTTAAAAGCCCCAAAGGTACTTCTCCAAATGTTTTACCTACTTCCAATATAGGTGTTAATGTACCAAAACCACCTAATAGTAAAGGCTTACTTACATACAATTGAAGTTTCTCATATTTAAAATCACTATCTAAGACCCCTTTAAGCCCTTGAGTATAGCGCAAGTATAATCTTAAGTATTTATTGTCTATATCAGTTCTGTCAACTCCATAGCCTACTGTTTTTCTACCAGGGGTATATTCAATCGATGCCATTATTTCAGATTGCTTGGTTTCATCTGCTATAATGTTGTTTTCTTTATCGACATAGTAATCTAAGTTAAACTGATCTGATGCTGCTCTTAGTGTTTTGAAACTAAAGGTCGTTTCGAATTTTAAATTCTTAACAGGCTCAATTTCTAACCCTAAAGTAGATAAATTGATTTTGGTAAGTTTCGTATTATCTCCACTTGCAAATAGAGAGCTGGATGCAAAACTTCGGCCCAAGACATCTTTAGATTCGGTTAAACTAACACCTATTTGTTCGATATCTCGTCTATTTCCTCCATATAGAATCAATCGGGTATCGTTGTCAAGTAGCACACGTCCACTAACACCATATTTGAATTGATTGTCTTTGAAGCCATAAGCACCATAACCTTCTAATCGCCATTTATCGTTTGGACCATAATAGGTACGCCCTCCAGTTCTAAGTCTTAACCCTTCTATATCATTGTATCCAAAGGTTGAAAAGATGGGACCATAATCAAATTTGTACTTGTCAATATGGTAGTAGTTTCCGATAATGGTAGAAGTCAAGTCAAATAGCATTCTGAATTTTGGTACAGTTTTTAAAGTATCTAACATTTTGTAGACACCAAGCTCATCTTTACTCAAAGGTTCAAAACGATAGGATTTCCAAAACTCATCATCTCTTTTATACATCGACTCATCGAAGTAGTTTACTTTTTCTGCATAGAACTCATCAGGATGTTTTATATCAAACTTGTGGTTTTTGTAGATTGAGGTTCTCTTTCCATAAACACCTTTGGAACTCTCTTTTTTTGAAAGTGCAAAGTCGGACATAAAGTGATCTCTTGTCAATAAGAATACCGAGTCATTTACCACTTCAAACTCTTGTTCTATGTAAATATCTTTTACCCAGTTAATGTTGGCATCTTTACTGGCTTCCATTGCTATTTTCTTAATAGCAAAAGTGGAGTCATTCACCCAAAAATCCCCCTTAAAGGTTAATTCTCCTTTTCTACGAGGATAGTAAACAATATTATAACACCATTTGTCTTCTATAAAGGCACTATCAGCTAAAACATAGTTATATACATTAATCCCTGTTCTCGATAGTGGGCTAACGAAATCTTTGTCAAATATTTTGATGTAATTGTTATAGATATTGTATTCTGCGTAAAGGTCTTTTACGAAGGCAATGATGTGTTGATTTGTGTCAAATCCAGAGTTTTTATTACCCAGCGACTTTTCTCTTTTTCTGTTGTTGTCATTATCACCATAGACTTGAGCAATGTTCTCATTGATGAAAATCGGTAAATAGGTTTTTCCAGTTACCTTAGAAGTATCCATTTGCTTAAAAATAAACTCCATACCGCGGAATAACTTTTTATTTTGATAAGCACTGTCTATACTATTTAAGTCAAACTCTATTTTTTCGTATTTGTCATATTCATAACGGGCGAACATATTCAGACCATTTTTTCGTTTTCGCTCCCAAATTTTTCTGAGAATATCGATCGCTGGATTGTTCTTCTTTGATGTTTTACCTACGAATATTTTTACTTCTCCCAATAAGTTATCGAGTTCAAGTACCACATTCATATTGAGATTAGTTCGTTCTGTCAAAGGAATCTCAAGTGTTTTATATCCAACAAATGAAATGACTAACGTAGTGTATGATTTTGCAGATTCAAGGTAAAATTTACCGTATTCGTTTGCGACTACTCCTTCAGTAGAGTTTTTGAAGTAAACGCTGGCATATGGGACTTCTTGATTATTACTATCAATGATTTTTCCACTTACCTTGGTTTGTCCCCAAGTAATTAAAGGAAATAGTATAAATAGTAACAGAAACTGGATTTTATTTTTCATAACTACAATATATATAAAAAAAACACTCCATCTTAACTAATGTTAAGATGGAGTATTCAAATATACTTTATTTTTTACTTATAAAGAACTTTTTTCACTGCATTTACAACGTCGTTAGCGTTTGGTAACCACTCTTCCAACAATACTGGTGAGTATGGTGCAGGAGTGTCAGCAGTAGTAATTCTTTGTATAGGAGCATCTAAATGATCAAATGCTTGTTCTTGTACTAAATAAGTGATTTCTGAAGAAATACTTCCAAATGGCCAAGCTTCTTCTAAGATTACTAAGCGATTTGTTTTCTTTACAGAGTTTAATATAGCTTCTTGATCTAAAGGACGAACTGTACGTAAATCAATGATTTCACAAGATATACCTTCTTTTTCTAATTCATCAGCAGCTTTGTATGCTTCTTTAATGATTTTTCCAAATGAAACTATAGTAACATCTTTACCTTCTCTTTTAATCTCTGCAACTCCTAATGGAATAGTGTATTCTCCTTCTGGAACTTCTCCTTTATCTCCATACATTTGCTCAGACTCCATAAAGATTACAGGATCGTTATCGCGAATAGCAGATTTTAGTAAACCTTTTGCATCGTATGGGTTAGATGGAACTACTACTTTTAATCCAGGTACGTTTGCATACCAGTTTTCAAAAGCTTGTGAGTGTGTAGCACCTAATTGACCTGCAGAAGCAGTCGGTCCACGGAATACAATTGGAATGTTGAATTGACCTCCTGACATTTGACGCATCTTAGCCGCGTTGTTTATGATTTGGTCGATTCCTACTAAAGAGAAGTTGAATGTCATAAACTCAACAATTGGACGGTTTCCGTTCATGGCAGAACCTACAGCAATACCAGCAAAACCTAATTCTGCAATCGGAGCATCAATTACACGTTTAGGACCGAATTCGTCCAACATACCTTTAGAAGCTTTATAAGCACCATTATATTCTGCTACTTCTTCACCTATTAAATATATTGATTCGTCGCGACGCATTTCTTCGCTCATGGCTTCACATACCGCCTCTCTAAATTGAATCGTTCTCATAATTTTACTATTTTCCGTAATTAATTTACTGAAAGCAAAAGTATAAAAAAATATCTTTATCTATCGTATCTAATCTATTGTTTTGTATATTTTAAGACTTATTCATTTCTTTTAGAAGGTATTGTTTTATTATTTTCACTATCTATCTGTTTTTTATTCATTTTGACTACTTATTTCCCTGCCTTAAGTATTATTTTTCGATAATGGTTTTCAGTATGTTTTTGAATGGATAGTGTCGCTTTTAATTTGGTTCTGCGGTATTCTTTTACATTTGAGATTCCATTTGTAACCATTCCTCGTATTTTAACCTTGTCACTACTTCGATTCGATCATCTTTGAAGTATTTGTCATATCTATTGGGTGATTTATAAGCAAATGTAAACCCACATTTGGCTTGGGCGCGAAGTGATTTAATGTTTCCCTCATAGAATCCACACCACAAGTCAGTCATCTTTAAGCTTGTAAAAGCGTGTCTAATCAGTGCTTTTAACGCCTCTGGAATATATCCTTTTCCCCAATGTGGAACACCCACCCAATAAGCTACTTCTGCTTCGTGATTGGAGATGTCAAAGTTGCTATTCTCGCCAATTAGCAATCCAATACAGCCAATGGCTTCATTTGTTTCTTTTAATGCAACCGCGTAGATTTCAGGATACGCAAACTCCTTTTTGATTATTTCTCTACTTTCGTCTACACTTTTGTGTGCTGGCCAACCTGCTGGTGGGCCTACATTTTCGTCTTGAGCATATAGGTATAAGCTCTCAGCATCTGACTCTAACCACGGACGTAGTATCAGTCTTTCTGTTTCTATTTTCATTTTAATCTGTTTTGTACTTCTTAACTTTTACGTTCGAAGTTGTTATAAATTATCTGAGGCAAATGTAGGAGGAGGTGTTCATTTCTTGTATAGGTTTATTTGAGAAGAAAATGTAATTTTGAAAACTATATTGCTTATTCAGAGTGTTTTTTTATTATAATTGTGTGATAATAGAAAGTTTTTTAAAAGATTTATGCAAACTATTAAGTGTTCGTACGGTGTAGAGGTTGGCCAGCTGACAAGTGACGATTTGTCTAATTATCCCTTGGTGTTACCTTATTTGGCAGTCTTCTATGTGGAAAAGGGTGAGGTAGATTTCAATATTGATTTTAAAAATTTTTCTCTTTATGAAGGGGGTGTTGTGGTGGGGGGAGAAGATAATATTGTTTCTCTTTCCAATCCCAGTGACGATGTGGTCATAGCGTATTATTTTGTAGAAAGAGATTTTGCTTCAAATATAGCCTATGTTTTGCCTAATGAGCTGTTTGGTTACTTACACTACAATCCTGTTATGTATTTGGACAGTGAAAAGAAACGCGCTTTTGCCATTTGGAGAGATTTGTTTTTGTATTGTATTCAATTGCCTAATCTCAAAGCAGAGAAAATTATCTGCAATCAATTTCAAAGTTTATTCTTAATTATGACTGAATGGGTATGTTTTAATGAATTTGTCATTGAGAAAAATTACAGCCGTCAAGAAGAACTCTGTTGGAAATTTTGGGATTTGATTACACAATATTCTAAGGAGTATAGGGAGGTGTCTTTCTATGCTGATAAATTATCTATTACACCCTATTATCTCTCTCAAATATCAAAGGAGTTTCTCCACTATAGCCCCAAAGAGCTTATAAATCGTCAAGTTGTTTTAAATATCAAGCATTATTTAGCGAATACAGATTTGAGTGTTAGTCAAATCGCTGATGAAATGAATTTTGTAGATCCATCTTATTTAGGGAGGTTTTTTAAAAGGGAGACTAATTTGAACCCTTTAGAGTTTAGAAAGAAGTAGATTAACGAATGTGACTTTAGCTAAAAAAAAGAAGCTTCTCTTGAGAGTTATCTCTCAAGTAGAAGCTGTCTTCGTAATTTGCATTAATATTTAATAATCCCACAAATCTAAATCAATTCGACTTTGACCTTCGTACTCTAATGAGAAAGGTTCACCTTGCAGCGATTGACACTTGGTTACTACCTTGCCAGAGATCATGTTCTTTTCATTTGGATCTCCTAAGTTTAGGTTTATTTCTACATCTTGTCTTGTGTACCCGTATATTTCAAATGTTTCTAAATGGTGTACGCGCAATGAGGTCTGTAGAATATTATCTTTTTTAGGTAATTCGAAAGAGTATTTATCTCCTTGGATAAGGTGTGCTGGAGTGAAGAAAATAGAAAGAGCAGCTATTTTTTCATCGTTGTTAATGGATGAAAGTATCCACCCTGCCATTTGTTTTGTGCTGGTCTTGTCCTGATACATACCTTGCAAGGAAAGATGACTTTCTTGTATTTCGTAAGTCTTACCTTTGAATATAAAAGTTCCTTTGCCTTGTGTTTTATCATCAGGAAGGGAAAGCACTTCGACTCTTACTTCGTTACTGTTTTTATAGCCTTCTTTTTTAGCTATAAATTTATATTGTCCTGCTTCTGTCGGAGTCCACTTATTGTTTTTAAGAACGGTTCCCTCAGCTGTTAGCACCTCCGCTTCAATATCCTGACCTTCACTATTTATAGTTTTAAAGTATATTTCTTCGCCTATGTATATCGTATCGAAGTTTACTGAAAGCTTAAGCTCCTTTAACGGTGGATTGACTACTGGGGCCGCTGTTGTATCACTGTCATCACTACTGCAAGAGAATAGGACAGTTGCCAATGCGAATCCACTTAATAGAGCAATGGTTTTTTGTAAATATTTCATAATATTAGTTCTATAAAGGTGTTTACTTTTATGAATCAGTCCAATTTTGCAAGTGTAAGTGATGTAACCCTCTGTATTCTAATGAAAAATCTTCTTGATTGACATTTGTACAAGTCGTTTTGATGTATCCTGAAGCAATTTCTTCGTATTTTGTTTGCTCTAATTTTGCTTTTATAGTGACATTCGTTCGAGTGTAATATATCTCTGAGGCATCTTGGAATATAGATAGCATTGTAGAGGTTATATTAGTTTCGTTTGGCAATTGGTACATTTCTTTACCTTCAGCTGTTGTGATAATGGGGGTGAAACATATTGAAAGTACAGATAATCCACTTTCGTTGTTTACCGAATCTATAATCCATCCTGCCTCAAAAGAGTTATCGTCAGATTTGAATTTCCCTTCAAAAGAAAGTGTACTCTTGTCTATGGTATAGGTTTTACCTTTGTAGGTAAAGGTTCCTTCTCCTTTTACTTCTGGTTCTTTTTCTTCTTCCTTCTCTTTTTCTTTCACTGTAATGGAGATTCTCTCACTGGTTTGAAAACCTTTTTTACTTGCAGTGAAGTAAAATATTCCGGCTTTTACAGCTGTCCATTTGTTATTGGCAATTTGTTCCCCATCGGCAAGTGTTATGATTGCGTCATTTACGGGTTTGCCATCTGCGAAAATGCTAAAGGTAATGTCTTGATCAACAGTTATCTCATTTGAAGATGCCGTTAAATGTAACTTTGGCTCTTTCTTATCTGTGTCTTTGTTATCGTCGCTACTACATGATGTAGCTAAGAAACACAAGATACTCAAGCTTGCTATATATTTTAAAATTTTCATAGATGTTTCATTTAAGTAAGTAGTTATTTACTTATTAATCATTTTTTGTTTTTTATTCGTGTACTGTTCTTTCGTAGTTGTGTGTTCCTTTGTAATTTAATTCAAATGGTTCACCACCTAAGTCTTCTATTGCTATTTTTATATTACCAGGAACTATATTGTTTACATTGATAGCGCCAAACTGTGCTTCAACTTCGATACCCATTACGGCAAGATCTATCACAGACTGCGTAGTTTCATCTATTACTGTAAGCATTAGTCTTGATATATTTTTAGTTGTTGGCATTTCAAATGTGTAGTTTCCATCTTTGCCCTCAGCTGCAGGTGTAGCAAAGAAAGTGTAAACACTAATGTTCTTTTCAAGGTCTTTCGATTGTAATATCCATGTTGCAGTAGGGTTGCTACTCGAAGATATTCCCTGTAGTATTAACTTGCTACAGTTAATTGTATAGGTTGCACCTATATAAGTGAAGCTGCCTTCTCCTTTTGCTTCCGCATCTACTTTTTCTGTAACAATTATCTCTAAAGGAGTACTATCGATAAATCCTTCTTTGCTTGCAATAACTTGAAAAGTTCCTTCTTCAGTTGGAATCCACTTATTGCTGTTTATTTTTTCTTTGTTTAAGATTTCTAAAGTAAAATCAGATATTCCTTCTTCTTCAGCTGTTACTGTGAATAAAACTTCTTCCCCATTTTCAACAGTTGTTTTATTCGCTGTAAGTATGAGTTGTGTCTTTTCTTTTGTGACAACAATAGAAATTTCATTGCTGTTCTCAAATCCTTGTTTTTGGGCTACAAATGTAAAAGTACCAGCAGCTTCGGGCTTCCATTCCCCTGAAGTAAGCGTTTCTCCGTCTTTTTGTTTAACAAGGGCGTCAGTGATAATTTGATCGTTAAGTTTGACAGTGAATTTAACGGTTGTACCAATAGTGGTAGTTTCGTGATCAGCAGTTAAAGTCAACTTCTGTTTGTCTGCAGGAATAGTTGTTTCATTGTCATCACTTGAACAGGATAGAAACAAAAAAATCACAGCAAATAAGCTTGATAGGGTAAATAAATTTTTCATAATGTTTAATGTTGGTTGGTTTATATTATTTTTTTAAGCTTATGGTTTTCTATACTTGTACTTAGTGAATAATAAGGAAGTAGTATTC
>NZ_WSPP01000279.1:0-5284 GCF_009767705.1 Myroides sp. LoEW2-1
TTGCTGCTTAAATGCAGCATCGTAGGCCTTTCTAATTCTTTTCATAATTCAAAGATAAGTTTTTATGCTTAACTTAATGTCCAGGCTAAGTTACCAAGTCCACACGCTCTAACAGTTTTTAAATAGTGTTCATAGCCAATTACAAACTTATAATTAAGTTCTCTAAACTCTATATCTTCTTTACCATATACATAACGGATATATTCTCCAACATGTGATCTTGCTGTTACATATCTTTCATGAGTTCCAATAGCATACTCTTTAGGTACAAGTTTAAAAACTTCATCATTGTGCTTTTGGAATTCTTCTAAAACTTTAACCCTACTAGTTCCTTTACCTTGTATATGATCCATAAGAATTGAAGCAGTAATAGGTAGTTCATTACTTAATAGCTCTAATTTGTACTTAGTAATTTTAGATACAATTGTATCTAATAGGTAGTTTAAGGTTTTAGCGTCTTCTTTAGCGCCATTAGCACGACCTGCTTTTTGGTTCCATCTTTTGATATCCCATTTATGACTAAGTGAAGTCTCTTTGCGAATACCATCTACTGTGATTCGAAGGTAAACACCTCTTAAATCACTTTTCTTCCTACTTGGTTTGAGAAAGAAATTAATTGACAACTGTTTTTAAATATTAATAAATGTCGAATTAAAACGTTCCAAAAACACAGTGTAAAACTCTCTGGTTCCCTTTGGCGTCAAGGTTTGCCAAGTTGAAAGGTGCACATCTCTTAGATATTTTTTTGTGCACCGAATCCCGAATATTTTTAGGTGCACTTTTAAAAAGAATGCGATACCCCTAAAAAAGAAAAAACCTATAACTCATTGTGAATCATAGGTTTTTGTACTTTTTTGATGACTTTTGAAAAGTTATCTTTTATAAATCAGCGGAGAAAGAGGGATTCGAACCCCCGGACCTGTTACAGTCAACGGTTTTCAAGACCGCCGCATTCGACCACTCTGCCATTTCTCCAGTCGAACTCTCTTGTTCTGTATTGCGAGTGCAAATATAGCGTGTTTACTGGGATTACCAAACATTTGAACACATTTTTTAAAAAAAAATGGCGTTCAAAAGACAACTAATTGATATCCAATATACTCTTTCTAAATAAAATTTCTTTACCAATTGCAATGCAAAAGACAAATAAGTATTAAATAAAAAAAGCCCCACAAATAGTGAGGCTTTTATTTATATTAAGTAAGATAAATCAGATTTGACAAACGTTTATTATTTTACTTTATTTACGATAGCTGCGAAAGCTTCAGGGTGATTCATAGCTAAATCTGCAAGAACTTTACGGTTCAATTCGATATTGTTAGCTTTAATTTTACCCATGAATTGAGAATAGCTCATTCCGTGTAATCTTGCACCAGCGTTAATACGCATAATCCATAAAGAACGGAAGTTTCTTTTCTTTTGTTTTCTATCACGGTAAGCATATACCATTGCTTTTTCTACCGCGTTTTTAGCTACTGTCCAAACGTTTTTACGTCTTCCAAAGAATCCTTTGGCTTGCTTCAAAATTCTTTTTCTTCTTGCTCTTGAAGCTACTGAGTTTACTGATCTTGCCATTTTTGTAAATGTATTTTTGTAGTGTGCGACTATTTTTCAAGTACTTCTAAATCTTAATTTGCTCCACTCCAGGGTTATTAAATTATTTTAACCGCAACTAAGATTAGATTAATCTTAATTGATCTTTGATACTATGAGTATCTGCTTTAGCTACTAATCCAGAGTGAGTTAAAGCTAATTTACGCTTTTTAGATTTTTTAGTCAAAATGTGACTTTTGAAAGCGTGTTTTCTTTTGATTTTTCCAGAGCCAGTTAACTTGAAACGTTTCTTAGCGCTAGATTTAGTTTTCATTTTAGGCATTATTTCCTAGGTATTAATGATTATCTTACTTACTATTTTTTACTTAATATATTCTTAAACAGAATTATGCTTTCTTCTTCTTAGGAGCAATAAACATAGTCATACGTTTACCCTCTAAAACTGGCATTGATTCTACTTTTCCGAATTCTTCAAGATCTTGTGCAAGTCTTAATAATAAGATTTGACCTTGATCTTTATAGATGATCGAACGACCTTTAAAGAAAACAAATGCCTTTAATTTAGATCCTTCTTTTAAGAACTTCTCAGCATTTTTCTTTTTGAACTCGTAATCGTGTTCATCTGTTTGAGGACCAAAGCGAATCTCTTTTACAGTGATCTGAGTAGATTTAGCTTTAAGCATTTTATCGCGTTTCTTTTGTTCATAAAGAAACTTCTTATAGTCGATTACTTTACAAACAGGAGGTTCAGCATTAGGAGAAATCTCCACTAAATCCAATTCTTGTTCTTCAGCAATACGCAATGCTTCTGCTAATTTAAATACACCCATTTCAACATTGTCTCCCACAAGTCGAACTTCCGGAACACGGATGGCATTGTTAATTCTATGCGCATCTTTTTTTTCTTCGCGAGGTTTAAAACCTCTGTTTTGTCTTACTGCTATGGCTCTAAAAGTTTTTGCTTGTTTACCAAGCGTTATACATTAATATTTTTATTCTCCGAATTGTTTTACAGAGTTATTCACTTCTTCTTGAATCATCGCGGCAAATTCTTCAATCTTCATCGTTTGATTACTCTTACCAGAATCTCCGTGTTTTCTTACAGAAATTGTTCCATTTTTTTCCTCGTCCTCACCTACAATTAACATATAAGGAAATTTTTGAACCTCTGCTTCTCGAATTTTCTTACCGATAGTCTCGTTACGATTATCTACCAGCGCGCGAATTTCGTTATTTTCTAGCAAATTTAAAACTTTTTCTGCATATTTTTCGTATTTCTCACTCAAAGACAGAATTATAGCTTGCTCTGGCATTAACCAAAGTGGGAATTTACCCCCTGTATGCTCTAACAAAATAGCGATAAAACGCTCCATTGATCCAAATGGCGCTCTGTGGATCATAATCGGACGATGCAACTCATTGTCTGATCCTTTATAACTAAGCTCAAAACGTTCTGGTAGGTTGTAATCTACCTGAATTGTTCCTAACTGCCAACTTCTTCCAAGGGCATCTTTAACCATAAAGTCTAACTTCGGACCATAGAAAGCAGCTTCTCCACTTTCAATAACGTAATTTAGACCTTTATCTTTAGCCGCATTAATAATAGCTTGCTCTGCTTTCTCCCAATTCTCAACACTTCCAATGTACTTATCTGGATTGTCTAAATCGCGAACAGATACTTGAGCTGTAAAGTTTTCAAAACCTAATGATCCAAATACATAAAGTACCAAATCAATTACTTTTTTGAATTCTTCGTCTAATTGCTCTGGTGTACAGAAAATATGAGCATCATCTTGTGTAAATCCTCTTACTCGAGTTAACCCATGCAATTCTCCTGATTGTTCGTAGCGATATACTGTTCCAAACTCAGCAAAACGCTTAGGTAAATCTTTATAAGACCACGGTTTAGAGTTATAAATCTCACAGTGATGAGGACAGTTCATCGGTTTTAATAAAAACTCCTCTCCTTCCACTGGAGTGTGAATAGGTTGAAAACTATCTGCACCATATTTTGCATAGTGTCCAGATGTAACATATAATTCCTTTTGCCCAATATGTGGAGTTACAACTTGTTCGTAACCTGCTTTTTTCTGTGCTTTTCGCAAAAACTGCTCTAATCTTTCTCTTAGCGCTGCCCCTTTAGGTAACCACAAAGGCAGACCTTGACCAACTTTTTGAGAGAATGTAAACAATTCTAACTCTTTTCCTAATTTACGGTGATCTCTTTTCTTAGCTTCTTCTAAAAGTTCTAAATACTCGGTCAAATCTTTTTGTTTAGGGAATGAAATACCATAAACACGTGTTAATTGTTTATTCTTCTCATCTCCTCTCCAATAAGCTCCTGCTATAGATAAAACTTTAAAAGCTTTTATTATTCCAGTGTTAGGAATATGTCCTCCACGACATAAGTCAGTGAAGCTATCGTGATCACAAAATGTAATAGTACCATCAGCCAAGTTTTCGATTAACTCAACTTTATATGGATTTTGTTCTTTTTTATAAAAATCCAAAGCCTCAGCCTTAGTAGCAGAACGCATTTTAAAATCGTGCTTTGCTCGTGCAATTTCTAAAACTTTATCTTCGATCTTTTTAAAGTCAGCATCTGTTACTTTATAATCCATGAAATCCACATCGTAATAGAATCCATTAGCGATAGCTGGACCTATAGTTAATTTGATTCCAGGGTATAAATCTTGTAAAGCTTGCGCCATTACGTGTGAAGTAGAGTGCCAGAAAGCTTTTTTCCCTTCATCATCATTCCATGAATATAAAACTAGACTACCATCCGTGGTCATTGGTGTCGTGGTTTCGATGGTGGTACCATTGAAGCTTGCAGAAATAATATTTCTTGCTAAACCTTCACTTATACTTTTTGCAACATCGAAAGGAGTAACGCCCGAAGCAAACTCTTTCACTGAACCGTCTGGTAATGTAATTTTTATCATAATAGTTTTAAAAAATAAAACGCAAATATACTAGTTTTACTACAGAATCGCAACATTTATGATAGGTTAACTTGATTTTTTTACTAAGAAGTACAATTGCTTTTCAATACACTTTTCTACAATGGTATAAATCATAGTAAATGCAAAACAAACTGTGGTTTATCTTTTAACTCTTAACAATAGTTCTAAGTAATCTCACTTTAATATTAGTTGCAATAGATATGTGAACTAAAACTTCATTCTTTTATAAAATATAATAAAAAATATTTCGCCTGTTAATAGCTAACAATAAATTAGTTACAAAACGCTATGCATTTTTGCTTGAAATTTTATTCAAAAAAGCTTGTAAACATCAGACTTTGCAGTATATTTGCACTCGCAATACAGAACAAGAGAGTTCGACTGGAGAAATGGCAGAGTGGTCGAATGCGGCGGTCTTGAAAACCGTTGACTGTAACAGGTCCGGGGGTTCGAATCCCTCTTTCTCCGCGAAATTATAAAAGATAACTTTTCAAAAGTCATCAAAAAAGCACAAAACCTATGATTCACAAGGAGTTATAGGTTTTTTCTTTTTTAAGGGTATCGCATTTTGTTTAAAAGTGCACTTAAAAAGGATCAATCTCAAAAGTTGTGTTTAGGCATAAAGCTTAGTCAATCTGTATAAAAAGAAATCAATATCTCTTACGGATCAATCTCAAAAGTTGTGTTTAGGCATAAAGCTTAGTCAATCTGTATAAAAAGAAATCAATATCTCTTACACCTCTAAACTGAGCTCTGAATGCTTT
>NZ_WSPP01000280.1:0-9430 GCF_009767705.1 Myroides sp. LoEW2-1
GAAAGAGCTCTTGACAATGATAAGACAAAAGCACAGCATGTACTTATAGAAATACAGAAACTATATGCTGTGGAAAAAAAGGCGAAGGAACAAAACTTAACAGCTGATCAAATCAAAGAGCTTCGTCTAAAAGAGAGTTTACCTATCATCAATGAATTGGGTAAATATATGTTTGTTCAAATGAAACTTACACTTCCTAAAAGTCAAATAGGCAAGGCCTTTGCTTACTCTCAAACTAGATGGGATAATCTTAGTGCGTACTTATATGATGGAAATCTACAGATTGACAATAATCTTGTAGAAAACGCTATTAGACCTGTAGCGCTTGGTCGTAAAAATTACTTGTTCGCAGGATCACACGATGCAGCGCAAAGAGCAGCGATGGCTTATACCTTTTTTGCTAACTGCAAAAAACACGATGTTAATCCATATCAATGGCTTAAATATGTTCTAGAAAATATTCAATCTATCAATCATAAGAATATTACAGATTTATATCCTCATAACTATAAAAAGGCAATCTCTGACGCTGTAGAATAATTTTTATACCTCACAAGATGTACTTGCTAGGGTGGATACGATGTTGGCGAAGAAGGCATTTGTATACCATTCACATTAGCGTTAAATAATACAGAAACCGTTTGATCTGGATTTGCTTTATTTCGAACAAAAGTCTGTGACTCAGAGACAAACTCCACTCCTTCAGCATTGGTCAGTTTTAGTTTAGTAATACCAGGCGAAACCACCTTAACAGGAACTGTAATCGTATTTCTGGCATTAATAGCAGTACCACGATATAATGGTTCACTGCCAAAGTTTACTTGCGTAGCATCATAGGCAACTGTCGTAGGCTCCACCTTAACAGAGGCTTTCGCTTCGTTGATGGTAACATCAATATCTTTTAAAGGAACACCATCTACTTCAAAAGTTAACTCATAACTCTCTAAGTCGTTCTTTAAAGGTTTGACATGACCTGCTACAGGTAATAGAGTAACGGGTTGTTTTGGCCCGTCTAAAGTAAACTCTTTTTCAGCAAAGAAATGCAGCCCAAGCTCATCATTCTTAGCCGTAATTTTAGCTGTACCAATAACATCCACATTAACTAATAAATCAATCTTATTACCAGCAGCCTCGCTCATATCCTCGTTGAAGTAGTACTTGCCAAGTGCAGGATAAGTTGCTTTATTAATCTGGAATTTTAAAAATGCTGGGATAATGGTTACATCATATCCCACATTACACTTCTTAGAAGGCAATCCATTAAAGGTGAACTTCAATTTATCTTTTTCACCACTTGATTGTGGATGCCCTTTCTTAGGCATACCACGTCCTTTTAAATAGATGGTGTAATTACCAATAGCTTGGAACTGCCCCTCAGCGGAGAAGAAATAACCGTTGCCAGAATCTGCACTAATACTATACGTACCAATCTGTGAAACGTAAACCTCTATCTGAAGAAAGTGCTTCGTAGGATCTAAAGCAAAACCTTGCTGCCAACTCGGTGCAGGTATCCCCTCGATCGTAAATCCTCCACTTGGTTTTATATTCTCACAACCCGTGATAAAGTCGAACTTAGCAGGAGGTAAACTTCCACATAAACTTCTCCATTTTCCCGTACTCGCATGCCAATATTCAATACAGTCATTAGACGTATTAAATATCACCATCCCCGTAGTTTCTATTCCAGTTGACTCATCCGCCATTAGCCGAGCGGCTAATTGATCTCGTTGAGTTGTATTCATTCTTGGCATATGGAATCCACGTGTGGAACTGTCCAAATCCAATATAGCTGTACTTGTTAATTCTTTATTCGTTGTCTTATCTGTAATACGAGTCCCTACACTCTTTTCATTTTGCGCCCAAACGGTAGAACAAATAAGCAATAAAAGAACAACAGCAAGCTGCTTTATACTATTTTTTATCTTATTCATAAAATATAAGTTTGATAAGTCTTAGCCATTCCAATAAGTACAGAAATAACCAAGAATAAAAACTCCTAATCTAAAACCAATTAGGAGTTTTTATTTTATCTATTAATTATTCATTCATTAATTTAGAGAAGATAGAGATAAGTAAATTCCCCATATACGCATCATACGTTTTTTTATAGTTATTGTGATCCGGACCATTTCTCGTAATAATATCATAATCAGGACTATTCCTTACTTTAAGATAATCAAACATAAAACGGTCTTGCGTACTCTCAAGTACAGGAGCAAAAATAAAATCGTAATCCTTGTGTATAACAATACTTCCTTCAGGAGCGTTTTGCGTAGCTGTTGTCAAAGCAATAAAGTTTCCTCCTGTAAGATCTAAAGATGACATCCCAAAATACCACATAATTCCATAGCCTGGCATATAGCTATAATGCGTAATCATCTTCAATCGATCATTTGGAGCTAAGAAACCAAGTACATCTTTCTCATTATTTGCAATTCTTAAATACTTAGTATCAAAATCTATATTATTATTTAACTTCACCACTAAATCGAGAAGAGCATACTTCTCAGGATAGGTTTTTCCATCATTCCCCCAAGCACTCATTGTTTTCATTCTAGCCCTATACCCTCCATCATATCTGGACAGAGATGAAGCCGCTAATACAATTCCCTTCTTGTCTTTCAGGTATTGCTCAAGTGCATCTGCAACCTGCTTATCCATACTATAATTAAAGGTGCTAATTCCGTCTATGAAAATAAAGTTATAATCACCAGTGCTAATTTTATTGGCAAGATCTGTTCTCATGGCTTTTCCATTAGCATGTCCATAACTATTAGGTTGCAATACTTTTCTCTCTATACGATCGGCATAGTGCAAAATAACTTTATCTACTTTTAACTGACCTGTTTCAAGTATTCTACCAGTCTCTCCAAATTTATTTCCACGCAATACATAACGGTCAAATACATAAAAATCAGCTTCGTAATCAGAACCTATATATAAAATATTCAAATCAGGATTTCCGACTTTTACTTTGAACTTAGCCTCACACATCGTTTTTGCATTACCGTCAGTATTGATAATACGAACGTCGTAAGTTCCCTTATTAGCTGGTACAACATTTTTGTTTACAGGATATAAAATCACTTGTTGTGGTCCTGTTCCAGGAAATACTTGTTTTACTCCATTGACAGTACTACTAAAGAATAATCCATCAGCAGCGTTCTCTGTCACAATTTCATATTCTCCAGCAACATCAACATCCACAGGAACGATGATGTGATAAGTATCACCAATCTCTTTATTATAAGGTACAGTTGAACGGTTTGATTTAATCTTAGCACAATCTACAGTATAAGATACTGGTTTTTGAGCAAGATTAAATTTAATAATCTTATCACCTGTAATTGTAAATCGAGAAGCCACACCAGACATTGTAAAATCAGAAGTCTCCTCTGCCGGCATTTTCTTATCATTTAACACAGGAGTGAACACCACATTCTGCGTTTCATTTGGATTGTCCAATTTATTAAACACCACATCCTTAGCTTCAAACTCAACTCCCTCAGCATTTTTAAGCGATAAAGATGCTTTACCAGAAGCGATTACTTTAACAGGAACCGTAATCACGTGATTCTTATTCATAGGAGAATCCTTGTAAATAGGCTCTCGACCAAAGTCAACTTTAGTTGGGTCAAAAGAAATTTCCGTCCCTTCTATTTTGATAATTGCTTTAGCACCGTTAATTGTAGTTGTCTTATCAGCTTCCTTCACAGAAATATCAAGCTCAAGAGGATAACTTGCATCATCATTGTTATTTGGAAGAAGTTTACCACTCATCGGCGTCAACACAACCTCCTGAATACCAGCTTGCTTAAACTCCACTACTTTTACAAATCCAATCCCCAATGTTTCATTTACAGCACTAATAGTTGGAGTACCAGGGATCTTAACATCTACTTGTAATGTCAATGTATTTCCTTCATCTTCACTTGCCTCTTTACCTACGTAATATTTACCTGCCGCTTCGTAAGTAGTTCTAACAATTTCTAAGCGCAAATCAGCAGGAACCACTTTAATTTCAACTCCATCAGGACATTTCTTTGAAGGAACTCCATTAAAAGTAAACTTTACTTGGTCTCCTTTCTTACCTGTACCCCCTTGATCATATCCTTGTTTAGGAGCTCCCATGCCCTTTAATACTACAGTATAATTTCCTTCTGCCTGAAATTGTCCATCAGCAGTAAAGAAATACCCGTTACCAGAATCAGCACTGATTTGATACGTACCAATCTGAGAAACATATACGCGAATAGTAATAAAGTTTTGATCTCCATTTAAAGATATCCCTTGTTGCCAAGCAGGTCCTTGTACACCCGGAATCTGAATAGACCCATCTACATCTATATTGCTACAACCATCCAAGAAGTCCAGTTTTGCAGGTGGTAAACTACCTCATAAGCTTCGCCATTTTGAAGTCTCAGCATTCCAATACTCAATACAGTCCGTCGTCGTATTGTAAATAGACAAACCTGTATTCTCTTTTCCATTTGCCATTTCTTCTAATAACTTCTCGCCTAACTGATCGCGTTGAGCAGTATTCATCCTTGGCATATAGAATCCACGAGTAGAGCTATCTAAGTCTAAAATAGCTGCCTGGTTTAATTCCTTTTCTGTAGTGACATCTGTAATACGTGTACCTGCAGTCTTATTTACCTGAGCAAAAGCTCCAATACTCAAAAACAGCATTAGCACTACAGCAAAGTGTTTCACTATATTTTTTATGTAATTCATAATCATATCTGTTTTTTATTGTACTACTTTAATTGTTTAAGATACTCTTCGATCGCTTGAAGGCGATCTTCTTGCATTTTTAACTGCTCACGTTGTTCATTGATTATTTTGTGTTGATCAATAGTGTGCAGATAAAGTTCCTCTACCTTTTCTAACAATTGGATAGACAATTCTGAAACATTAATTAAATAACCTTCTTCACTACTTTTATCAAGAGCTGATACAGGTGTAATACCTGGTAAGTGATAGTTTTCTTTAATAAATGATTCTACCGTAGATAAATCTTTGAAGTTATAGTCGTATTTTAAAGACGAAGCCTCTTTAGTAAAATAATTCTCAAATACGTAATCGGCATAGTAACTATTTCGAGCATAGATGCTTCCATTTACGCGCAATTTCTCATCTGGTTTAGGACTTGTAATTGCCGCTTGAGCTTCAGCTGCAGTCACTCCTACTCCTACCCATCCTTGAGTAAAAATATTCTCAGAGTTTAAAGTAGCTTCTTTGTTAGTCTCGGCAACTCTCCATGGCTCACGTACGATCGTACGCAAGGAGAAACGGAAAGTAGAACCTCCACCAAGTTCGTTGATATAGATCAATTCATCATCAGCTGTAATATCAAGAGACGTTTTAGCTTCTAAGTTTTTAACTAATTCTACTAAGCTAATTTTCTTCTCTGTTCCTTTATCATCTGTAAAGTCTAATCCATCTAAAGTACTGTTTACATCTAATTTAGTAATCGCCTTTACCTCTTCATTATCAGCTCCTAATAAATCTCTAACAGCATATTTGTGTACATTTTGGTTTTCATCTCTAAAGATCAACTCCAACTCGGTTGTTGGGTCTCCTTCTTGAACTGTGCCTAAATCCAATTCCTCCTCTGGAGTTAAAGGTTCTCTGTATGACTTACCATTATCATAGTGGTATAAGAGATAATGTCCTAATTCAAAAGAGGTCAAAGTCTGAGACTCTTTCACAATTTCAGGAACATCAATATTGACGATATCTTCTGTTGGTTTTAGCTTATCTGGAGCATAAACAACAAGACCTTTAATCTTTAATGTTTCTGTTTCAGGCTGACCTTGAGCATCAAGTTTAATCTTACCATCTGTATCAAGTACATATTTTTCAATATCTTTCTCTTCGATTGTAAACTTCTCTTGTATTTGTCCACCTAAAATTTCACTTGCATCATCACTTGTAATTACTCGAACCCATTTACTATCTCCTTTTGCATTCGTTGTCCAATAGTAGTAACCTTTAGCTACATGTGTTGCATCATTGTTATATACTAATAAACTTTCTTTTATTTCCCCTTCAATAGGATCTTTCTTACTAAGGTCTTCAATAACAACATTTGGAATTAACACCCCTTTATCAGTGGATTCCACATGTAAAATAGCGCTTGGATCTGGTAGAGAAACACCTATTCCAATTCGCTTTTGAGATTCTTGTGCGTTTACTAATCCGATAGCAAACAAACAAGATAACAACAGTAGTTTTTTCTTCATTCTATTTTATTTTTTTGTGAACAATATATTTACTCTATACTATATGCGCTATAAAAGTTAACATAATATCCTAAATTCAAATATTTAAACATTAAAATTAAATTATTGAAACTATTTAAGTAAATAAACAACATTAAAAACAATAATTAACTTAAATTGCATATATTTAAGTTAAATAAATTATACTAAAACAGTTAAAACATAAATAGACCATTTACCACTTTCAACACATATATATCAATATTTAACAAAAATTACACACATAAAGACAAATAAAGCCGTTGCAAAAATACTTTTACAACGGCTTTCGTTAACATTAATTTCAGAGTATTAAATAAATACTATTCTCTTTTCTCTTTAGCCTTCATTTGAGTACTAACTCCTATTCGATTCCAAGCATTAATAGTTACCATACACATAATTAATTGAACAAGGTAATCTTGTCCAAAAAGCAATAGCGCTCGATCGTAAACACTATCAATAATACCTCCCCTATGGATATATGCTATTGACTCAGTCATTTCTAAAATAAGACGTTCTTCTTCTGAGAAAAGCTCTGTTTCTCTCCAGGCTGCTAAAACTAAAAGTCTTTGAATACGCTCTCCGTTTTTTAGAGCATCTTGACTGTGTATATCGAGGCAATAACCACATCCATTAATCTGAGATGTTCGCACTTTAATTAACTCTTTGTGAATTGGCGTTAAATCACTTTGATCTAAATACTGCTCTAATACGATCATCCCCTTATAAGCTTTAGGGTCCACCTGGTTGATTTGTCTTCTATTACTCATCATTTTCGTTTTTAATATTACCCTACAAAGCTCAGTAAAGCAAATAGCAAAAAACTTAAACAGGTTTAATAAAACAACCAATGTGGAAAAAAGTAAAAGAGACGATATTAACGCAAACTGTTCTTTTTAATCTCACTTAGATATTCAGGAGTAAAACCTAAATAAGAGGCAAGTAAATATTGAGGTACTCTTTGTACAAATTCGGGGTAATGCGAAGCAAAGTGAAAATAGAGTTCTTCTCTTGAATATTGATATAAGAACTGTACTCTCTTTTGTGCGGCTGCGTAACTTCGCTGAAATATTCTTCTAAAATATTGTTCCATCACAGGATGATGCTGTAATAACGCATCAAGGGATTCTCTACTTAGAGACAAAACAATTGAGGTTTCAACAGCTTGTATAGTCAAATCACTCAAGCTACTGTTTTCAAAAGCCATATAGTCACAGATCCACCAAGATTCAATTGCAAAATCAAGAGTTTGTAAAGAGCCGTTATCTTTTATATAATAGCTGTGAAGACAACCCTTGCAGACAAACAACATAGACCTACAAAGTTCTTCTTCATGCTGAACTATCTCCTTTTTCTTTAGATTAAGCGCTGTAAAATAAGTATAGATTTGCTCAACTTCACTTTGACTTATAAAAGGTATAAACTTTTGAATATGTTTAAATAAGAACTCTTTACTCATTTGAAAACAAATTATCACTCACTATTTAATTACTTATACTGTCCTGGAATTTCTATGACGTGATAAAGCTGTACTTGAGCAATACTCAACAACATCTTACAATTGGTAGCTGTTATCCTATTATCTCTAAGCTTGAATAGAAAATTTGAATTGGATTGAAACAGCTCTGACTTAAATAGGGCTACATAATCTAATAGTGAAGTAAACTCATTTTCGCTACGATCGCTGTAATAGTCAAAAATATCTGTAAAGTCTAACATCTTTAAATACTTCATATTTTGACTCTTGGCAAGGTTGTATATAAAGTTTTGATGGTGATATCCCGAATGAACTATTAATTGCTCTAACCGCAAATTTGGCACTTCAAAAAAGGTTGCATCGGGTGCCGAAGGAACTTGAAGAATCTTTAATTTAGGCATTTTTGATACTAACTTAGCAATCATTCCATCTTCGAGATCACATTCACCAATTAAACAAAGATTGTGATCGCCCATATCTGTCAAATTTACTTTAAAAGACCGAACATTATTTAAAGTAATATCTGCTTTAGCTAAACGACTAAAGTCCCAATTGCGAAAGCCATTTGCACCAGCATCTGGTCCATTAAAATTCAATGAAACAAAAGCATCTGGATTAGCGATAATCAAATCTAAAACTGCACAAAAGCCAAAGTTGTATCCTTCCTCTTGTTCAAAAACTTCGCTTGATACATCAGTATCCTCATCATATCCATCTCCAAAATAATTTAACTCAAATAACTCACCAATCTTAGAAAAACTAATTCGAGGCGAATATATCAGACTATACGGATAGTCTTTATTGTAGTATTTATAAATTCTATCTTGTAATGCTAATAACTTTTCTATCATGCCTTATCTATTTTAACAGTAATATCCAATAGTTCAATACTGTAGTATCAATTTATTGGTAATCTTTTTTTATTGTTTTGAAAATAAATCTAACTTTTTAAAATACACCTTTTGTCTTTTAATTTTATTGTATTAATAATAATTACCTACAATTATTAACAAAATTAAAAACAGTACAAAACGGCAAACTTAAATTAGTTAATTAAACTTCAGCAACGCTACAAAGCACCATTGCCTTCATTCACTATACTTATAAACTTAAATGCACAATTAAACGTCTATTAATGAGTCCTAATGCCCTTTTTAAGACCTACGTTCAAGTACAAATAAATTTACTTTACTAAACTTTATTCTTAAATACTATCATAGTTATGCTTTGCAAACTGTTGCAATATTCAAACTTGTAAACAAGCTTTGATTAATGAGCTTATAAACTATCTATTTAACTAAGTCCTCCAAGCTTATTTATATCCTTTTAACTTAAAAGTATCAAACACCTATTTACAAAAAACACTAACTACTACTTTATACAAATATAGTGCAGTATTAAATACACTTTCAAAAGATTCATATACAAATCACACATTTTGTACCATATTAAAACACAAAACGCATATTACATAAACTACTTAATGCTATAACCACAGTAGTCTGTTCTTATTAAACTTATATATTAAGTTGAAAATTACTTTGAATAGTGAACTTTACCTCTTGAAATCCCACCTATCAATTTTAAATTAAAACTGTCTTTACTACTTCGTCATTTTATAATACCATAAAAAGCAGTTTAGGGAATATTTTGACAATAATACACCTAATTAGTCACAATTATTCAA
>NZ_WSPP01000281.1:0-5007 GCF_009767705.1 Myroides sp. LoEW2-1
GCATTGAACCTATAGCTAGGTCTATCCAGATTTTGATTGAAATTAAAAAAGGAATTAAATTAATAGAGTTAGATTGACTAAATCAATTTAAAACAGATAATCAAAACCCCACGCTTTGTGGGGTTTTTTTTGATTGAATCTTTTGAGAATTTCTCAATTGTATTATCTTTCACTTTTCAAGTAAGTAGTTATCGTACTTGAGAAGTAGTAAACAATCAAAAACACATATATGAAAAGAATAGCAATTGGGTTATTTATTTTAGCATCTGGTGTGATGCAGGTAATCGCCCAGAACCCTGAAACCTTTAAAAATGGAGTTATCGTTTCGGCTCATCCAGAGGCAAGTCGAGTGGGAGTTGAAATCCTAAAAAAAGGAGGTAATGCTGTAGATGCGGCAGTGGCCGTTGAGTTAGCCTTAGCAGTGGTTTATCCCAATGCGGGAAATATCGGTGGTGGAGGTTTTATGATCTACAGGGGTAAAGATGGTCGAGTTGACGCTTTGGATTATAGAGAAAAAGCACCCTCACAGGCAAGAGAGAACATGTATTGGTCAGGAGATGGACAAGCAATCACAGAGCTTAGTATGAAAGGAGCATTAGCCTCAGGAGTACCAGGTACAGTAGACGGAATGGTTAAAGCACATGCGAAATATGGTAGTCTACCTTGGAGTGATTTAGTTCAACCTGCTATTGAGTTAGCTGAAAAGGGTTTTTCAATTACAGAGAAACAAGCTGATGAGTTTACTAAGAATCATCAAGTATTTTTAAAGTATAATACCAAAGAAACTGCCATAACAAGTAAGACAAAGTGGGTGGCTGGTGATGTATTTATACAAGGGGAATTAGCCAATACACTTAAGCGCATACAAGAAAAAGGTAGAGCAGGATTTTATGAAGGAGAAACAGCTGAGTTAATCGTTGCAGAAATGAAAAGAGGCAATGGAATGATGAGTTTAGAGGATTTGAAAAACTATCAAGCAGTATGGAGGACACCTATTATTGGACAGTACAAAGGACTTAAAGTTATCTCTATGCCTCCACCAAGTAGCGGGGGAATTGCTTTGATTTCACTGTTTCAATCGGTAGAGAAGTATCCATTAAAAAAATGGGGTTTTCAAGCTGAGAAAACTGTGCAGGTAATGGTTGAGGCAGAGCGTCGTGTATATGCAGATCGCGCTGAACACTTAGGAGATCCAGATTTTTATCAAGTGCCAGTGAGTCAATTGGTAAACAAAGACTATAATGTTGGACGCATGGAAACTATGTCTTTCGATAAAGCTACCAAGAGTTCTGATATTAAAGCTGGTGAGATCGCAGCTAAAGAAAGCGAAGAGACCACACACTATTGTGTAGTAGATCAATGGGGAAATGCTGTATCGGCAACAACAACATTGAATGATTCGTATGGATCTAAGGTTGTAGTAGGGGGAGCTGGCTTTTTGTTGAATAATGAAATGGATGATTTCTCAGTAAAACCAGGAACGCCAAATATGTACGGACTTGTAGGGGGAAAGGCTAACTCAATTCAGCCCAATAAGCGTATGTTAAGTTCTATGACTCCAACTATTTTAGAGAACAATGGCAAATTATATATGGTTGTTGGAACTCCTGGAGGCTCGACTATTATAACCTCTGTATTTCAGACTATCTTGAATGTTGTGGAATTTGGAATGAATATGCAACAAGCTGTTGCAGCACCGCGTTTTCACCATCAGTGGTTGCCTGATCGCATTGATTTTGAACCATTGGCAATTGATCAAAAAGTTAAAGAGGAATTAGCTAAAAAAGAGTATTTGTTACAAGAGCGTAAACCTTATGGTAGAGTGGAGGGAGTTTTAGTTTTGCCCAACGGAGAATATCAAGCAGGAGCAGATCCTAGAGGAGATGATATTGCAAAAGGATATTAATAAGTAAATACCAGTTAAAGTAATTTCTATATAAAAAAGCCTATTACAATCATTGTAATAGGCTTTAGTAATTTATAGTGTGTTGTTGGTTTAGTTTTTATTCTCTAACAAAATCAAGAGAAGCTTTACCAAAGTATTCCCCTTTAAGCTCTTTTCCACTCTCAAACTGGAACAGGAAGTCTATTTCAGTTACAGGTGAAAGATATTTGTAATCTCCAAGGTCATCGAAAGCGTCTAGTTTTTTAATATTGATGAAAGTTTTTGACTCCATATTAATAACCTCGTTTAACTTTTGACCGTTAAGAATGAAGGTAGCTTCTGCCCATTTTGCAAATTCAACTTGGTGAGCAAAAGGATTGATAATTACATTATTATCCTCTCTTAAAAATGCTACTTGTATTTCAATTGTGTTTTTATTGTCCTCTGACTTTAGAATCATATTGTATATATCGTATATATACGGTCCGTATGCATAAGGAGTTTTAAAGTTAAAACGCAGTGAATTTAGTGTATATTCTTTTCCATCATAAGTAAAAAGACTTGGATTTTTGATATTGATCTTAATGATATTACTCTCTTCAAATCCTACTTTAGTTGCTTTAAATAAGAACTCACCTTCTTCTAAAGCAACCCAAGTATTTTTCTCAAGTGGATACTTTCCTATTAGTTCTATTTTAACGCCTTCTACTATAGCTCCATTGGCTTTGACAGTGAATTCAAAAGAAGTTCCTACTTTCCCCGTATTTTTATCAACTGTAAGTTCAAGTTTTGTTTTAACCTCGTCTATAGGGTCTGTTTTAGTCTCGTTGTCGTCGCTTGAACAAGCAAGGTTAAAAAGTATAAATACAGAACTAATACCCAGTAATAGTGAATGTTTAATTTTGTTTATCATAGTTTTATTTTTTACGTTTAATTAGTTGAAGTACCTCTTTGTCAGACAGTGATGATAATATATTTGTGCTAGTTGTACCTGTTTGAACTGTTTCAAAATCAAGCTCAGATGGTCCGTCTAACTCTCCTTTAATAGAAGTATTGTTCTCAAGAACAAAGTCAAAGTTTATGGCAACTCTATCAGATATATAGAAATCTTCTCTAAGAGGTTTGAATGGTTCAACCTTTGTAATAAACATAGTAGAATCAAGTGTGCTTATTTCTCTAAGTTGCATACCATTGGCATAGAATTGAGCTGCAGCAAAACCTCCGAATAATACTTCACCTTCTTCAGGGAAAGTCAATTCTTTTGGATCTTTTCTTTCAAAACCAGCTAAGAAAACGATTTTGTTTTCAAAGTCATCAGACATCATTACTAATCCCCAGACATCAAATATTCCAAAATCTTCAGTAACTGTTCTATAGAAGTTAAAGTATGATTTATCCAATAGGTAGATTTCATCTTTATAAGTGAAGTAGCTGTAGTTTTTAATTTCAATTGTTAAGACATCACTGGATGCGAATCCTTTTTTATGCGCAATGAACTTGAAAGTGCCAAACTCTTTAGCAGTCCAAGTATTTCCTGTAAATCTTTCAAGACCGACCACTTCAATTTCTACGTCTTGGACAGGTTGTCCGTTAGATGTGATTTTAAATTCAAATACATCATTAGGTTTTCCGAATGTTCGATTCGTTTCGATGTTTAATTTGCCAATTCCCTCTTCTACAACAATTGTAAGTGTTTTACTATCTTGATAACCTTCTTTCTTTGCTGTGAATTGATAGGTACCACTTTTTGTAGGTGTCCAAGTCAAATCTTTAATTTGTCCTAAAGTTTTTTCGGTAATTGTCACCCCTTCAATAGGTAATTTATCAGCCAATACAGTAAAGGTGATAGTTTCTCCTACAAGTGCTTTGGTTGCACTTGCTTGTAATACTAATTGTGTTGAGTCTTTCGAGTCGTTGTCGTCGCTTGAACAAGCTCCAAAAACAAAAGAGAAGACCACACAACAAATCATAATAACAGTAGAGATGTGTTTTTTCATAATTTCTAGATTATTTAAGTTGTTTTTATTTATGTTAACATAATATTGGTGAAAGTAAAACAACAATTAGAGTGTTAAATTCATTAAACAAATAGAAATGATGTGATTAAGTATAGTAAACAAAGAATGTTTTGAATAAACAGTAGTGATGTGTTATAAAATCAAATGAAGTGATATTTTAGTTAAATAAATGTAGTATTGCAAAGAATATTACCGCTAAATACTAAAATTATAAAGGAATGATTTGTAGAATTTAGTGGATGTGTTTTTTAGATTTTATATTGAAAAAAAATGGCACAATAGGTCTTTTTGTGTATTCTGTTACTCGATGTGTGTAATATCTGTTCGTTTTGTAGATAATTTTCCGATTTAGATATTTTTATTGCGAATATTTGTATTTATACTTTACTTTGTTGCGTAAAAAATAAAATATCAAAGGTTATGTTTAAAAAAGCGAAATTGGCTATTGTTTGTGCCATAGCATTCTCAGGATTGATCTCTTGTAGTAGTGATGATAATTCATCAGATACAGCAACTCCAGAACAAAAGGGTAAATATGTAGTAGTTGCCAAAACAACAGATAATGCTTACTTAGGTAATATTGTTGTTGTGAATAACGGCACTACTGAAACTATTGCAAACTTGGGTAAAACCGAATGGACTAAGACTTTTGACAAAGCCTCGAATGTTGCCGTTTCTGTTACTGGTCATGCTATTGATATGAATGATGAAACTGCAGAGATGACTATTCAACTTTTAAAAAATGGAAAAGTGGAGAAAGAGTCAAAAGCTTCAGGTAGTGTGCTAGTTGGAAATATAACTTTCTAAGCGTTCTACAATTAATTAGTAACCTTGTTAACTTATATATAGGCTGTTTCAACTTGTTGAAGCAGCCTATATTTTTAAATATTGTTTGCTACTGTTTTATATTATTGTTAGTCTATTAACTTTTTAATCAACAATATTAGTAGTGATAGATCTTATTGTTTTTCTAAGTATTATTTTTTACTTTATCAATTACATTTGTGTTTGAAAATTGAATAATTGTGACTAATTAGGTGTATTATTGTCAAAATATTCCCTAAACTGCTTTTTATGGTATTATAAAATGACGAAGTAGTAAAG
>NZ_WSPP01000282.1:0-1875 GCF_009767705.1 Myroides sp. LoEW2-1
ATGAGAGTACATTATTTCTTGTTTGCTCATCTCTTTATTATTTCAAGCAAACTTACTACCTTACGTTAGCTTATGAAATATGGGCTTGGTCGGGTGGATACATAGCAGCCTATGAAATGCGATGCAAAATCATGGTTTGTATAGCGGCAATAAATAATAATTTCTTAACATTATTAAAGCAATTTTTTATAAAAAATCTACGTTTAAAGTATATAACCACAAAAAACAACAACTATGAAAACTGAAAAAATAATCTTATTGCAATCTCTTTTATCTCCAGAAGAACACAATGCTATTCTCAACGAAATGCGAGATAAAGTTGAAGATGACAAACTACTCCATTATCTTTTAGGTAATGACTTTTTCTTTAAACTGAACCTAAATGAGAAACACCAAGAAACAGCATTAATAGATTTCATTGTTCAAAGAGCTTTTGAATTAGATATGGAGTTTTCTAAAGACATCAATACCCTACACAAGAAAATTAAAAACGTTTATCGAAAAAAAGATTTCCTACCCTTAGAATTAAATCAATACACCCTTCAAAAGCTGAAGAAAACACTGCATAAGGACTACACTATAGGTTCGCTAAATAAAGCTGATGATTTCGTATATCTATGTATATTAAAGAAGAAGAACTTAAAAAAACTGAGAAACCTTCACTTTCCTTTTGGGGACTTTGAAAAAATAAGTGATACGTTCGACCAGGACAATTAACTAAATACTTTTACACTTAAACTGACTTGGGGTGACCCCCACATAAGTCTTAAAGAATCTACTAAAATAGGATACATCATTATACCCTAATTCGTATGCACATTCCTTGATAGAAAAGCCACTGTGTTTGAGTAAGTACTGCGCTTCGAGTATAATGCGTTCGTGAATAAGGTGTAATGCTGTATCTCCTATTTCTTCCTTGATAACTTCCGTTAAATGCTTAGCTGTAATCCCCAATAATGATGCATACTCCTGTACGCTTTTCAGATCTTTATACTTTTCATCAACCAATTGTTTAAACTGATAAGTCAATTGATACTGTCTGTTCATATTCTTTCGAAAACCAAGAAGGCAGTACTCACAAGCTCTGTTATACTCATATAATAAAGCAATAACCTTTAAGCGTATCATATCAAGGTGGTAGGCATATTTCTCTTGCAACTCTATTTCAATACTGCTAAATAAGGAATGCACTTCATTATAGCGATCTTCTAATCTATACAATGGCGGATAATCAGCATTTAAATATAGGAGTTCATCAATAATGTTCTCCTTTAGAAATAACTTATACAAAAACGATTTGTGAAAGAAGATCTGCATAACCTCAAAATCTTCAGAAACAGACTTAGTACTGTATATTACGTCAGGTGAAATAATAGAAATCGTTCCTGCATCTATTACAAAACTATGGTACCCAACTCTTAGTTTCATACTCCCTTTTATTCCAAGCACCACAATATAGTAATCCATTTTCTTAGGAGAAGATACTATTAAATGCTTGCTATCGCGAGAAAAAACAATCTCTTTATCTTTTGTAAAAGTGTAATCCATAAATTCTGTAATAACTCTGGCAAAATTAATTAAAATCATTCTATATAAATACAAGATAACTTTCTTTTAACCTTCTGTTTGAACTCCCTTCAACAAAAATTTCACAATGCCGTAAAGTATGAGAAAATAAAAAGCCTTGAGAAATACTTCTCAAGGCTTATATGGTAATAATAATTTAAATCTTAATTATAACAGAACTCTGTAGGAGCAAAATTTAAAGCTCTCAAAAATTCTCTTGGTTGCTCATCTAATTTGACAACCTGCTCATTACTCAAAATGAAATTAGATTTAACCCATTCCTTTGTATTATATACAAGGTTAAATAAT
>NZ_WSPP01000283.1:0-4747 GCF_009767705.1 Myroides sp. LoEW2-1
TCCACAGATGGAATATTTTCGATTTGTTAACTTGCGATTTATGGTAGGCTCAGTTTTAATACTTAAATTTGTATAGAGTGGTTAAAATTTAAGTGTGATTTAATGAAAAAAGAGGAAGAAGTGAATAAAGAATGTCCTGCAGAACAATTGCTAAAGACATTAGGGGGGAAGTGGAAAATGCATATTTTGCATTCTACTGAGGGAAAGCCTAAGAGATTTAGTGATTATATGCGGTTGATTGAAGGAACGAATAAACAATCATTGTCTGTTGCACTACGCGAGCTTGAAAGTGATGGCCTATTAATTAGACAGGTGATTACCGAAAAGCCTATTCATATAGAATATTCATTGACTGAGAAAGGAAAACTTATTATTCCAATTTTCGACGATTTATATAAAACCTTAACTGATTAATCAGTTAAGGTTTTTGTGTATTGAATACGTGTCACTTCTGTTGATATCTTTGTTTCTTGTGTTTTTCTGTATCCTCTTTTTTGTAATAGCTTCTCTGATGCTTTATTACCTTTGATTAGGTGTGCAATGATCAACCTCTTTTTTAGAATGTGTTGTATATAATCTTCTACTTTTATTAATAATTCTGTTGCAAGTCCCCTTCTCCAATAGGTTGATAGGATAATGTATCCTATTTCTATTGCATTATCTGTTTTATCACAGTCATACAAACCTATTTCGCCTATTATTTTATTGTCTGCTTTATGTGTTATTTTATAAATTCCTATGCCATTTTCATATAGCTTATTATAGGATTCAAACTTCATTGACAAGTACTCTGATGTGTAATAATCTTTTCTATTGGGAATCCAACACATTGTTTCTTTGTCGTTATAGTAGTGTCGAACCTGCGGAATATCATTTAACAAATTAATTTTGTTGATATATAACCGGTCTGTCTCAAGGAAGTTGTTATTGTTCATTTTTTAACATTTTTCGGTTTTGTATTGTATTCTATTTTTTGAAATTGGTATAAATTATGTGATAAGGTCTAAATAAAAATGAAACGTAATTATTAAAGTTGTTTTAATATTTTTATATATTGTACCCCCGTTTTGGTATCAAAACGTTATTTTTTAATCATAATCTCTTTTTGATTTTTCTCTAAATTTAAATGAAAAAAGATTAGACATAATTTATCGAATGAATAAAAAGAAGTTTTTCGATGCGTTAACAATAGGATTTGCACTTTTTGCAATGTTTTTTGGCGCTGGGAATATCATTTTACCACCTATTATTGGTCTTTTGACTGGTAACGATTGGAATTGGTCAGTTACAGGCTTTTCCTTAACAGCTATTCTTGCTCCTTTTCTTGGTATCATTGCTGTACTATACTCAGGTGATGAGTTCACTGATTTAGGAAAGCGAATTGATAGTAGATTGGGATGGATTCTGGCAACAGCTATCATCTTAAGCATAGGTCCTTTGGTGGCTATTCCACGTACTGCAGCAACGACCTTCGAGATTGGTGTGGTTCCTATATTTTCTGATTTTAGTCCAGTTCTATCTTCTGTTATTTTCTTCGGAATTACTTTAGCACTGTCAATTTCACCTTCCCGTGTAGTTGATATTATTGGGAAGTATCTGACCCCTATATTATTAATATTGTTGATTTTTTTAATTTTCTTAGGGATTACAAGCCCATTAGGTCAGTTAGAAGAAACTAATATTAACGGATTGGAGGCTTTTAGAAAGGGATTTTATGAAGGATATCAAACGATGGATGTGTTAGCTTCAGTAATTTATGCAGGAATTATTATTTCTGCGGTGAAAGCTCGTGGATATGTAGAGTTGGGTGAAAAAACGAAAGTTACTTTTATGTCAGGCTCTGTTGCTATATTCTTTTTGTTATTTATTTATGGAGGTTTGGTTTACCTGGGAGCAACTTCTGGTTATCCTATAAATGATAGCTTAAAAAGAACGGAGTTGTTGTTACATATTTCAAATGGCGTTCTGGGTTCAAGTGGTACTATAGCCTTGTCTTTGTGTATTGCTTTAGCTTGTCTTACTACGGCAATCGCTTTGGTATGTGCAACAGGTACTTTCTTTAGTCAGTTGACAAACGGCAAATTGAGTTATCGCTTTATCGTTATTGTTACCTGTTTATCATCTGGATACCTAGCTGTAAAAGGCGTGGATGATATTATTGATTATGCAGGGCCTTTCTTAGGGATAATTTATCCAATAACGCTTACCTTGATTATATATATGGTTGTTTTTGGTAAATATGTAAAGAGAAAAGCTCCTTTTGTAGCTGCAATTATAACTACAACTGTTATTGCTTTGTATCAGTTTGTTGTTTATATGATTGGTTTGTATAGAGAATCAATTTTTGAGAATAGAATGCATGCGACTAATACTATTGATAGACTTAATTCATTAATAGAAGTTGTTCCAATGAGTCGTTACGATGTGCCGTGGTTGATTCCTTCTTTTATTGCTTTTACAGTTGTTTATTTTTTAGGTAAAGTTGTTTTCCCTAAAAGGGAAGCTTAATGAGATATTTAGTACAAAAAAGCCAATCATAGACATGCCCCAAAAAGTTAGACACATTTTGGGGCATTTTTTATGAGTAGAAAACAGAAATACAATTATGAATTTAAGTTACGTTTAGTAACTATAATTCTAGAAGGGAAACATAGTTTAACAGGACTTGCAAAAGAGGAAAGCATTATGCCTTCGAATCTGAGGTTTTGGATTAAACTTTATGAAGCTTATGGCAAACAAGGCTTACTGGGAATTTCCCAAAGTAACTTTACGATAAAGGAAAAAGTTAGCATTATACAAGACTATCAAAAAAGTGGATTATCTTTGATTAACACCTGCGTTAAGTATAGAATCTCTAGTTCTTCTGTGTTATTACAGTGGATTAAAAAATTCCAGAATAATGGATTTAAAGGCTTGGAAGATAATCGAGGTGCACATTTTAGGAAAAACAAAACAAACATCAAGATGACTAAGAAAAGAAATATTCCAGGGATAAAAGCATCGATGAGCGAAGTAGAGAAGCTAAAAATAGAACTAGCATACTTGCGGGCAGAGAATGATTATCTAAAAAAGTTAGAAGCCTTAGCTCAGAGCAAGCAAGCCAAAAAGAAGAAGCCGTAATAATTACGGAGCTAAGGCGCATACATAAACTAGAATATTTACTACACTTAGCAGGGCTAGCTCGTAGTAGTTATTATTACCATACGAAGAGTATAACTTTTTTGGATAAACATGCTGAATTAGGTAAACATGTAACTCGTATTTTTACTAAGTATAGAGGATTATATGGGTACAGAAGAGTCACATTAATGCTTCGAAGAGAACTCAAAATACCTGTAAATTTCAAAACTGTCGCAAAACTAATGAAAGAACTAGGTCATAAAAGTGTGATTAGAGCAAAGAAATACAAGTCTTTTAAAGGAGATATAGGTAAAGCAACAGAAAACGTACTAAATCGAGATTTTAATGCAACTAAGCCTCATCAAAAATGGGCTACAGATGTAACAGAGTTTAATGTTAAAGGAAGTAAATTATACCTATCTCCAATAATAGATTTGTTTAATGGAGAGATAATTAGTTATAATTTATCCACTTCTCCAAACTACCAGCAGATTCTTGATATGCTCAATAAAGCATTTAAAAGAAGAAAAAAAGACAAAGCAACTGACATAGAAACCATACTTCATTCTGATCAGGGTTGGCAATATAGATTACAGAGATACCAGAATAAGTTAATGGATAATAATATTAAACAAAGCATGTCCAGAAAAGGAAATTGTCTAGATAATGCTATAATCGAAAATTTCTTTGGAGTATTGAAATCAGAACTGTTTTATTTAAAGAAATACAACTCCATATTGGAATTAACTCAGGAGATAAAACAGTATATAAAATATTATAATAACGAGCGAATACGCATTAATTTAAATGGAATGAGCCCAGTAGAATACCGAGCTCATTATATTAAAAAGATTGCATAACTTCGTCCAACTTTTTGGGGTCAGTCCATCATTAGATTGGCTTTTTTTATAGTGAAATTTTCTTCCCTTGTTCTGGAAATATGTATTTTACTTGAAGTGGATTGTTTTGTTCAAGTTCCTGCTTGATTGTTTCTATTTGATTGCCTACTGGCTTTAAGTGTGTAACAATTATGTTTAAGTCTTTTAGGGTTTGACTATCCGTATATTGAGCTAATTTAGTTAATTCTTCATTTAATAGGTTAGGTGTTAGGTGGCCAAATAGTTTATCTTCTGGCTGTGAGTTTGGAAAAGAAACCTCAATGAGTATGGTTTGTAAGTTTCTATTCTTAACTAATGGGGCAATGTATTCCCATATTCTATTTAGGTTGTCAGACTTTTCTATTCTATCAGCGCCAGTGTCACCAAAGTATAGTACATATTCATCATTGTTTTGAATTAATATAGCTGAACTTTTTTGTGGATTTACATGGCTTAATTCAAATACTTCCGCTGATAAAGTGGTGTTTTCAAGTTTAAAAGTGCGAAATGGAGTTAGCTTGTGATATATGTATTTTCCGATAATAGGTTTTTCTCCTTCATTACCGAAGTTTGCCCAAGATGCATTTTTGAAGTAATTGTTTTTGAAAACATCAATAACAAATGGTAATCCGTAAATTGGTTTACTACGTATGCACCCGAGCAAGTACATCTTGTGAGATCTAATTATTCTTCTACATTATCCAGGATAAGTTTCTTGTAATTATGAGGATATAAGTCTGCGATATTCT
>NZ_WSPP01000284.1:0-2104 GCF_009767705.1 Myroides sp. LoEW2-1
CATGAGAGTACATTATTTCTTGTTTGCTCATCTCTTTATTATTTCAAGCAAACTTACTACCTTACGTTAGCTTATGAAATATGGGCTTGGTCGGGTGGATACCTTGCATTGAGAACTTATATCCTTCAGATAGTTTTATACAATCACCTTCAACAACTACTTCTTTACTCCCTGTCAAAATTAGGTTAATCAATGGAACTAAAACGGTATAATATTCTTTTGTTTTCATCAGCAATTACAGTTTAAAGTTCTTCTTGAAAGTATCTACTTCAACTTGCTTTTTAGGCAAAGAATCTTGTGCTTGCTTTTGGTTGAAAGTATCTTTGAAAATTTGAATGTCACTACGATGTATTGAGTCTTGTTCTCTTGCCTTTAGATTTGCATTGAATATACTGTCTTGCTTGTTTCTTTCTTTATAAAAGTTTTCCATACGCTGTTGCATACGTTTTAGACTCTCTTCAGCTAGTTGCTTTTTGGTTTTCTCTTGTGCTATTGTAGTAATTGAAAATAGGAGTGATAATAAGAATACTTGTTTTTTCATAATGCCTAGTTGTAGTTAATAAAAAAGCGTGGAACTAAGATCATGTCCTTATCAGAGGTTTGCGACAACCCAACAGCCAGACAGACTCAGCCCACGCCAATATAAGGCACGGGCGTAAGTCTATCGCTATGTTGGCTGTCATCTGAAGGTCGCAATTTCTGATAAACCAATAACGATAGATTACGCTTGTTCGTAATATTTTCTGATACAAATGTAGTTATTTCTACATGAATGTAAATGTCTTAATTTGTCATTATAGTGATGATGTTTTAATTCTTTTTAACTTGTTTGAATTATATGTATTTTTATGATCTTGAAAATAAATCATTAGGGTTTATTATAGTAATTGGATTAGGTTTAAGTATATATTAATAATTGATTTGTAGATGGATAAAATTAACAAAATAGAAAGTTTAACCTTTGAAGAGGTAAGAGAGTTTTTTTCTAAATTACTTGTAAAACTTGATTATCAAAATGTGGAGATTATTAACTCAACTCAAATGACAGCTATACGTAGTAATGGTCTAATGTCTGAGTCTTATTTGTTTATGTTTTATAAAGGAAAATTAAGTGGTAATGTTGAAACAGAGTCTCTTGTTAAACTTATTAAAGAAATATTTACTCATAGATATTCAAAAGTTTTTATAATCTCTAATAAGTATATATCTACTGGTATTAGAGATAAAGTAGATATTAATAATGTAGAATGGATTGGTAGAGAAGAGCTAATTAGTTTAGTAGATGCAAAGTACTCTGAATTTTGGAGACATGGTGATAGTAATTTAATAGAATATGAAAAGTTTTATTTAACTGAATTACTTGAAGATTCAGATTTAAAAACATTAAGAATTTTTAGTGATAAATATAAAAAGTTAAATGATATTTATATTGATCCAAAAATTGAATTTTATGACCAAGATACAACAAAGAAAAAGTTTGTAAAAATAAAGAAGACTTTAAATGATATTGTTTCTGAGCAAGACCCTTTGATTATAACAGGTGAAGCAGGGATGGGGAAATCAACTTTGTTAAAGAAAATAGGTGAAAAATTAATTTTAGAGAATGATAATATTGATACTCGTATTATACCTGTCTATATTTCTACTTTGGAATTGTTTGAAGCTGGTTTAAATGTAGAGAAAGTTGTAATAGAAAAGATTAGTCTATTCTTTAAGATTGATAAAATTGACGATTTTTTAGAGAACTATAAATTATTGATTTTGATAGATAGTATTGATGAGTTTGAAGATTCTCAAAAGGAATCTATTATAAACTATCTTAAAGATATTAACGAAAAAAAGAAGGTACGTTATATAATTGCATCTAGAAGTAAGGAGTTCACTATTGGAAATACAAGTTTAAATGAAGTAAAGTCATATAATATATCAAGATTTGATAACAAACAAATTGCACATTTTGTGCAAAAATTCTTTTTAAATGAAGGAGGACGTGCTGAGAAGTTACTAGATGCTTTAAAAGATAATAGAATAATTGATAAGTTACCAATTAGCCCTTTAACCTTATCTCTTATTACAATTCTTTATGAGGAGAATAATTTAGAAG
>NZ_WSPP01000285.1:0-1476 GCF_009767705.1 Myroides sp. LoEW2-1
AAAATCATTTTTACAAACTCAATATAGTTTTCCACGGTTATTATTTATTATTACAAAGATCTGTAGTTTTTAATTCACACACAACTTTTGAGATTGATCCTAAAAAAGCCTCATGAGAAAACTCATGAGGCATAACTATAAACCCTAATACAATTTGAAAATAATATTTTTAATTATCAACCTTCCAAAAAGCCCATTCCTTACCATTGAATACACAAAGCATTTTTGAAACCTTATCATATACAATTGTACCAGCTGCAGGACTTTTGATATTTAAGTGAGGACTATTCATCTTTGGAAGAACCATTGCTTTATCATTGGCTTCCAAAATAAGCGCTCCCTTAGCTGTAGAAGCTTGACTTCCTATTATGGTAGGATCTCTTTCATCTACCAGCCCTGCTTGAATACTTGTATCAACTAATCCCGTATTCACAGAAAGATCCTCCCATTTCTTAACTGTTCCTCCCATATAATATTTCACTTTCTTGTCGTTAGCATCATATATAAGAGTTCCTCCCTCAGGATCTAAAACATCATCTTGTTTGGTTACCCAAGATAGAATAATCCCACGATTATCATCTTCTTTGAAATCTAATAATACATCTTCTCCCTCAACTTCAAACTTTCCAATTGCACTTTGCCCAAAAGATAAATGCGTACAAATAAGCAAAATAAACAATGAAAGAAATGTTGATTTGTCTATAATATTTTTCATAGTATCTATTTTTACATCAAACCTTATTAATTATTCATCAACACATCCCTGTGCGATACATCCCCACTCACTTCCGTTGTATAATTTCAAACAATTCTCAGTAGAATCATATACAATCATTCCCTCTACAGGGTTCAATGCCGAAATCTGAGCTGTAGTTAGACGCGTTACTACCAACCCTTTATTATATGACTCCAATACAACAAAAGCATTACCACGCTCAGATACCCATTGACTATCAGGTCTATTAAGTGTACTTACAGCCATAAAACCATCCGAATTTAGAATATCACCTTTATCCCCCACAACTGAAGGATAATAACATATACTACAGTATGGCAATTCTATTTCACCATTTGCATTTGCTAAAGCACCATCAATACACACATCTTCAGATTCACTAATTAAATCAAAACTAAATGTAATCGAACGAGGATCACCCGTAGCTGGATCAACATCATAATCAGCTAAATTATTTGAAGCCTTAACTTTAAACTTAACCCAACTTGTTCCTTTTGGCACTTTAAACCCTTCGAACTCGAAACCACCTTCATCACTTTGATTAGTACCAATGTTCAAACCTGTAGAGGTAGCCAAACTACCATTTACAAAACTAAAGGCATCTATATCATAGTCAATTGACAAGAACATATCTGCTAAATCAAAGTATCCACCCTAGCAAGTACATCTTGTGAGGTATAAAAATTATTCTACAGCGTCAGAGATTGCCTTTTTATAGTTATGAGGATATAAATCTGTAA
>NZ_WSPP01000286.1:0-3633 GCF_009767705.1 Myroides sp. LoEW2-1
CCTTCTTACTTTTGTGTTTTGTTCTGTATTCATATACGTCATTTTCACAAATAGTCATTGGAGAAAAAGTGTTACCAAAACAAGGTACACTATTACAAATTCAGAACTTACCTGACCAACCGAACGACTTAACTAATTCCAATAAAGGACTGTTATTACCACGTGTTAATCTGACAGACATAAACAACCTATACCCAATGTTTGCAACAGGGTATAACAAAAGTGTATTAGATCCAATACATATGGGTTTACTCGTTTTTAATGTCAATGAAAACTTAGTTAACGGAAAAGGTATCGGAATTTACGTTTGGGACGGATCTAAATGGACCAATCTAGATCTTAATCTATAATTAAAAAGTGTATCATGTTATTCTGCTGTAATAACATTAAAAAAAAAAGAAAACTTTTGCTATGAAAAATAAATACTTGATTTCCTTCCTCCTATTAATTCTTTTCTTCAGAATAGATGTTTCTGTGGGGCAGGTTACTATGGGAGAATCAGGAGTACCGATGCCAGGCTCTATATTACAACTACAGAATATCGAGTCAAACGCTACGAACTTAATCAACGCAAACAAGGGATTGCTATTACCTCGAGTTAAGCTTACCGATATAAACAATCTTTACCCTATGTTCGCACCAGGGTATGATAAAACAGAACAAGATCTTGCTCATGCAGGCTTACTTGTTTTTAACGTTAATGAGGACCTCTTTAATGGGGACGGAAAAGGTGTTTACAGTTGGAGTGGTAAGAAGTGGAATGGTATAGGGTTAACTCCTCGTTCCATTAATGTCTCACCAAAAATAGTATACTTATCTAAAAACAAACTTACTGGGACAGCCGAAATAGCTCCAAGTATACCAGGGCTTCAATGGGATGAAACAGTGTCTGATATAGAGGACTCTTCTACTATGACTCTTGATTCAAATGGAGATATAAAGAAGATGACCTTTAATCGCTCAAATACAGTTTTTGGGAATAAGACATATACCTTTACCTTAAAAAACAACCCTGATAGAGCTACCGAACTGCAAGTTGCCAACCTTGAGTTAGTGATTAACACTCCTCTTTTTAAAGTTGGTGTAGGAGATAAAAATGGAATTGTACAATCAAGCAACGCTGTTACAGCTCATGGAGGACAAGAAAAATGGGAAGTAATTAGTTATTCTAAAGACGTTTTTAACTGGGATATACCTCCGAAACTAGAAGATGGAAAGTTAACTTTTCAACTAGGTGAGGCTAAGATGGCAGGAAACATAGAAGGCGAAATTATAGTAGCGCATATAGACGACAAATCCTTAACTGGAAAAATTACTGTTAGACAAAACTCTGAGTTCAAAAGACTACCGGATTTCGATTATATTGTAGCTGAACTCTATGCTCAAGATGGAGGTATGAATCCTCAATATGTTTTATTGTGTTTAACGAGTGAAGTTCGCGGCACAGGACATCCAGAAGTTGACTATCAATTCGTAGGATACCAACAAGAACATCCCGATTTAAACGAACCTGTTATTATAATGGAACGCTACGCAAATACAAATAAAAAACCTTCTAAAAAAGTGGAGTTCTTAAGTACCTCTCGACACAGAGAAAGTTATAGTCTTCCCAAATATGCTGTATTAAACATGTCTTTATTGGCTAACGAAATTTTAACATCTGAACACAATAGAGAATTCAAGTTCCAGAGTAGAGCTGCTTGGTTTTGGCCAACACCAAATGCTACGGACGACTCACTAAATAAAGCTACAGTAAGTTACACATTCTACAAAGGAGGTAGGTTAGTTTGGGATGAAGATCAAGATTTCCCTAAAATTGTAGGAGGAATTCTCGTAGATCAATTCTCCAAAAAAGACATAAACGTTCGAAAGGCATCTGGTGAAGAGGATGTAACTGACCCTGCTGTTAGAGATCGTTTAACGCAGCCACTGTATGAAATAGAGTATGACTTCGTGGAAAAAGCGGGATTATTCTTACCGATGGAAGGAGTAAATTAGATTACTATTCACTTTGGGCAAATACCTTAGTCAAGAGAAAACACCGATATAGAGTTTTCGCTTCTAATCTAATGTAACCAATTCACGGATTTAAACTTAGTAAGCATACATACATGCTGTTCTTATACTTGCATGTATAAAATACAAATCAATACTATGAAAAAAATATATACTACAATATTAGCGCTATTAAGCCTTTTCTTATCTATAGATACTGTCAGCGGACAGGTCATCATAGGTAAGCCAGGCATACCTGCACCAGGCTCAATATTACAATTACAAAACTTAGAGACAAATCAAACTGATTTAGAAAATGCCAATAAAGGATTGTTACTTCCAAGGGTTTTCTTAACGGATGTAAACAACCTATATCCTATGTTTTCGACTGGATATGACAAAACCGAATTAGATTCTGCCCATTCGGGACTAATAGTATTTAATACTAACGACAATCTCTTTAATGGAGATGGTAATGGAGTTTATCATTGGAATGGCCGTAAGTGGAGTGGTTTAGGTTTAATTCCTCGCACCATAAATATCTATCCAAAGACCGTCTATTTAACTAAAAACAAAACTAGTGGGACAGCCGAAATAACGCCAAGTGAACCAGGACTTCAATGGGACGAAACAGTGTCTGGTTTAGAAGATTCTTCTACCATGACCTCAAGCTCGAGTGGAAATACGACAACGATGACCTTTAATCGTTCAAATACAGTTTTTGGGAATAAGACATATACCTTTACCTTAAAAAACAACCCTGATAGAGCTACCGAACTACAAGTAGCCAACCTTGAGTTAGTGATTAATAGTCCTCTTTTAAAAGTTGGTGTAGGTCCAGTGGATGGTTTAGTTACCTCTCAGAACGCTGTGTCTGTTTATGGAGGACAAGAGAAATGGGAAATATTGAGTTACTCTAAAGATGTTTTTAATTGGGATATTCCCCCTAAATTAGAAAACGGTAAACTAACTTTTCAATTAGGTGAGGCTAAAAATCCAGGAAATGTAGATGGACAGATTACAGTGGCCCATGTTGATGACCATAATCTTACAGGTACCATAACAGTGAGACAAAACTCAGAGTTTGTACGTTTGCCTGATTTTGATTATATCCTATTAAGTGTTTATGCAGAAGATGGTGATCCTCATTGGAGTAATAACCAATACATACATATTTGCATTTCTTCTGAACTTAGAGGAACAGGAAACGAAGAAGTAGATGATCAATTTGTTGGTTATCGAAAAAAGAGATTATACGATATTGAATACGTAGAGTCTCGTTCTGCCAGTACTAACGCAGCGCCTAATAAGAAAGTTCCTTTCTTATATAGTTCTGGAACTCATACGGGTTCAACAAGAACCGAATATGCTTTATTACATATGAATACACTTACTAAAGACATATTAACTTCTAAAAACAATCGAGAATTTCAATTCCAAACTAGAGCTTCTTGGTATTGGCCAGAATACAGAGCTGATGAGGATGAACAAAATAGAGTAACAACCCGTTGTGCATTATGATTAAGTAATAAAAAGAGTTGTCCATGCTTACAATAAGCAGTAAATTTAAGATCCTACCCAAAAATTCACCTATGGACAACTTGCTTGCAAATTACAAAAGAATCTTAGAAGTTTTAC
>NZ_WSPP01000033.1:0-2095 GCF_009767705.1 Myroides sp. LoEW2-1
ATGCTACTCTGTTTATTAAGGAGGAACTAAAGAAGAGGGAAGTTCTATGGACTTAGATATATAGTAGTTTTAGTTTAAGTAAGATTATAGAAGGAAGTATTCTATAGAGGAAAGATAGCTTGCATATTGTTTATTGAAAGTTGTTATATGAAAGCGAAAATGTGGATTTGTTTCTTTATTCAGATGTGCAAAGGAGATGTAAAGACAGAAGTGAAGTTAGTCATATAGTGTTTTCTTAGTAAATCACTTATTTTTTTCGGAAAGTGAGGTTGTTTTTAACTTAGTAAGGAGGGATGAAAAACAAAAAAATAGCTATATGAAATTAAAGGTTAAAAGACTACCTTTGCACCAAATTACACACAACAACACAAAGTACTTTAGCACATGTATAAAAGCATAATAAAGCCTATTCTTTTTAGGTTTGACCCGGAGAAGGTACACCATTTTACTTTTGGTGCTCTTAAATTTTTTAATGCCATTCCAGGTATATCCGCGCTGATTCGCGCCAATTGTCAGGTTAATGATCCTCGATTAGAACGAGAAGTTTTTGGACTAAAGTTTAAGAATCCTGTGGGACTTGCAGCGGGATTAGATAAAGATGCGAAATTGTATAGTGAGTTAGAGAATTTTGGTTTTGGTTTTATTGAAATAGGAACGTTGACTCCCAAAGGGCAACCTGGAAATCCTACTAAGCGATTATTTCGACTAAAAGAGGATGGAGGTCTTATTAATAGGATGGGATTTAATAACGGAGGGATAGAAGAGGCAATAGAACGTCTAAAGAAGAACAAAGGAACGCTGATAGGAGGAAATATCGGTAAGAATAAAGTGACTCCAAATGAACAGGCAAATGAAGATTATGAGATCTGTTTTGAGGCGTTGTTTCCTTATGTAGATTATTTTGTTGTGAATGTGAGTTCTCCTAATACACCTAATTTACGTGCCTTACAGGATAAAGAACCACTGAAGGCACTACTTCATGGCTTACAAGTTAAAAATAATCAGAAAGAGGCTCCTAAGCCTATTTTATTAAAAATAGCACCAGACTTAACAGATGATCAGTTATTAGACATTATAGAGATTGTCACAGAAACAAAAATAGCTGGAGTAATTGCAACAAATACGACTATTGGAAGAGAGAATCTAAAGTCTGTAAACCAATCAGAAACAGGTGGTCTAAGTGGAAAGCCTTTGACTAAACGAAGTACTGAGGTTATCCGCTTTTTATCAGAAAAGAGCAATCGCGCTTTTCCTATTATAGGAGTAGGAGGGATTCACTCGGCTGAGGATGCTATAGAAAAATTAGAAGCAGGTGCAAGTCTGATTCAATTGTATACTGGTTTTATTTATGAGGGACCAAGTTTGATCAAGAAAATCAATAAAAAAATATTATCGCAATCATAACAAACTAAATACATCAAAAACAAACTATGTCAACAGAAGTTCTTTATACTTTTTTTATAACTTGTTTTTTATTGATAATTACGCCTGGACCAGACTTACTTTATGTTGTTTCTCAAAGTATCACAAGGGGGAAGAAATACGGTTATGCTGTAGTTATTGGTCAAATGGGAGGATTATTATTTCATTTATCTCTATTTGCCTTTGGAGTTTCAGCTTTGATTATTAATTCAGCTTTTGCTTTAAAAGCAGTTAAGATATTTGGAGCTCTTTATTTATTTTGGTTGTCTTATAAGGTGTACCAAGAAGAAAATGTTATTACGATAGATGATAGCCCTACAACTAAGAGTGATAAGAGTTTTATGGGGTTTGTGAGAAAGGGGTTATTTATGAATATTCTTAACCCAAAGGTCATGATGTTCTTTTTAGCTCTATTTCCAGGATTTATTAGTGAAGCTGCTGGAAATATAAAGCAACAGGTATTTGTACTGGGGAGCGTATTTATAACAGAGGCATTAGTTATCTTTTTGATCATTTGTACGATTGCTGCTCAGTTGACAGAGTTTATGAAGAACAACAAGATTATAAATGTCTTTTTGAAATGGTTACAAATTATAATTTTCTCGGGATTAGGAGTTTTTCTACTTGTGAGTTAGTTTTGAAAATAATAAAAAAGAGGCTCGTTATTCTAAAT
>NZ_WSPP01000287.1:0-2847 GCF_009767705.1 Myroides sp. LoEW2-1
ATTTATTATAAAATACAAAGTGTTTTAGTATAAAAGCAACTGTTTTTAATTCTCTTTTTGATTAAATTAATTTTATTTTTACATTCAAATTAATAATTAGATGAAAAAATCATACAATCACTTTATTGGGATTTTATTAGCAAAACAAATATGGTTTTTAGCCCTTGGAGTAGTCATTTGTTTTGTCTTAGTGTATACAAAGAATATTAATGATACAGCAGAAAACTTTTTACTTTTAATTGCTCCATTTTTTATCATAGGTGTTATTTGCTTTTTGCTTAAGTATGGTAATTCAATTTCTTTTGAGGGAGAGTATCTAATAATCAAAAATATCAAGGGTGATAAATACCTTTATTCTAAGAAGCATGTGTCCAATGTAGAAGTTATTCAACATAATTCGTCAGGGGTATTAATTGGATTTACTCTTGTCTTAACCATGAGAGGACAAACAAAGAAAGTTTGGAAGTTATCCGGTTATCCTGAAGACACTGTACAAGAGATTATCAGTATTTTATCTGTAAATTAATTAAGTGATTGAAATTTATACATTGACTTTGACTTAGTATAAAATAGAAATAAGAACGCTATTAGTTTTGTCATATCAAATTAATAGCGTTTTTTTATAGCTAAAATTTAATCTTTCACTTTTTAAAATCTTTGAATATGCAAATCAATATTGACTTTGACAACTTAGAGCGTCCTATATTATTACAATTTTTTGCTAATTGGTGTGCTCCTTGTAAAACCCTGTCAAAATATATTAATCACATAGAAGAAGACATTAAAGCTTATGTCGATTTTATAAAAGTAGATATTGATATAGATAAGGTACTAAAACAAGAGTTCTTTGTTCGCTCTGTACCAACACTTATTTTGGTTAATACACAAGGAGATATCTATTGGCGCCAAACAGGTGTAGTTTCGCCTCAAGAAATTATTAAACACGTCAGTCAGGTAGAAAGGTAAGTACAAGATACAGGTTAGTAGATAGCTTCTAAATTTATGCTTCTAATGAATAGTTAGACTTAAAACATTGCAGTGTTAATGAGTTTTCCTATTTTAAGTAAAGTTAAAATCTTAAGTCTGTTTTCAAGTAAGAACAGCATTTTTATTATGAAATATTCAATACATATTTTTGTACTCAGCAGTTTAGCTTTTCTTCTTTTTTCTTGCACAAAAAGCTATGAGTTAGAATCTAAGGATGCAGGAGAGCATGGTTACGAGGTTTGGCAAGGAAACTTTATAGTTCAAGATGGTGTACATATTCCTTTGTTATTTGGCGTTGAAGCAAAAGAAGGTACAAGGCAAGTACGCCTATTTAGTGGACCTGAATTAGCGCATTGGAGTTATTGGATTGATAGAGGAGATTCTATTAGTTTTCAATCTGGTCTACACAGCGAGTTTAAAGGTATTAGACAGGGTGATAAAATATCTGGAATCTATATAGATGGTGTTAGAACTAAGCAAGAACGTGCAAAGTTTGAAGTTCAAAAGGTAGAAAAACAAGAAACACCATTTCCTATCATAACTAATCCAAGTTCTATCTCGCCTATAGGTACTTGGGAACTCGATTTTGGACAGCTAAAAGATTTGAGTGATTCAAAAGAATTATTGAGATATAATATAGATAGAGTACAAACTTTTGATTTGTATAGAAACGGGAATGTTGTAATTGGAAAAGCATATGGAGCTGGCGGCATTCAAGGATTTGATGGAGTGATGACTTCCGATGGTTTTATATGCTCATCATTTCACCATTCTGAACCTTTTTTAATTGAGGCTACTTTTATAGACGAAAACACTTTTGATGTTGAAATTACATCAACTACAGATACATATAAAGCTATAGGAAAACGCAAATCACAAACTATTGAGGATATAGAGCATACAGAGTCTGTACTAAGAGGTATTTACTTAACCTTGAAAGGACTCTTTAGATGGTAATTAAAAGAACAAATACTTTTATTGCTGTGGAGTCATTGAAATGATCAGACTCCAAATCATCTCTAATTAAGCGATAAACGCGTAGAACTCTTTTTCTATTCCATATAAGTCCTTCTCTGCATATCTTATTGTAGTACTCATCAAAGCCGCGAGTAGGGTATTGTTCTGCTAATTCACTTAGTTTATAAATAACCTGTGTATCATCTTTTTTACTTTGATAATACCACATTAATCGGCATAGTCCAACTAATAAACAAATACGAACAATAAATAACTTGTATTGCTCTAACAGATACTTAATTCTTTCTATTTTATCAGGTGGGCTTAAAACTTTTTTGACAGAATATCTTTGAGCATTTTATTGTCTAAACTAACATGGGCATACATCTGTTTAAGCTTGCGATTTTCTTCTGAAAGTTCTTTTAAACGTTTCAACTCTTGTTTTTCCATTTCCCCATACTTCTTTCTCCAATAGTAGAATGAACTCTGATCAATACCTAATTCTCGAGAGATTTCACTTACTGCTCTTTACTGTTCATTTTCTTTGAGTGCATTATGATTTCACTTATGGGTTATAAAGTATAAGTACCCTGTATTGATACAGATAAAGAAATAATTACCGCTTTTAAAAGTAATTCTGTTTGCGCATTTTCTATTGTACTCTGAAAAATTATAGCCTACATAAAAATGTAAGTCACCGAATAAAATTGAAAGGGAAACCTCAAGATTATTCCTATGACAACAAGTTGATTCTACCAAAATAAGCACTTGTAGAATATTTGCTTTTTACTTGTTTGAATTGAGAATAAGTTGACAAAAATAAATAAAGTAGATAAAGCCAACTTGACATCGCTTGATGATAGAATGTGTAAAATAGACATTCACTTCAGAATAAATAAACTC
>NZ_WSPP01000288.1:0-3687 GCF_009767705.1 Myroides sp. LoEW2-1
ATTATAAGTCTAAAACTCGTTTTAATTGCAAGAACTTTTAATCTAAGAGAAAAGTAACGTTTTATATAATACAAAAGAGGGTGACCTTTTGGGACACCCTCTATATGGTTTGTACATAAATGCTAACTTATAATCAGACAGGAGTGAAGTACTCGTTGTTTCTAACTTAAGTAATCGAATTAAGACAAGGCAATTCTTCTTTTGGTTTAACTCATTTTACCTTATTCTATCCTTACAAGTTCAACCCTGCGATTCTTAGCCTTATTGCTTTCAGAATCATTTGCAACTAAAGGATGTTCAGCACCAAATCCTTTTGCCAGCAAACGAGCTTTATCAACCTTGTAATTAATCAAGCTATTCATCACAGCATTTGCACGATCGGTAGAAAGCTTTTTATTGTTAATACCGTCGCCTGTGTTATCTGTGTGACCTTCAATAGAAATTCTTAAAGTAAGGTCTTTACTTAAGGCAGTTGCTATTTCAGCAACAATCTTTTGTCCTTCCTCAGTAATTGTAGATTTATCAATATCAAAGTTGATATAAAGAATAGATTTTCCCTTTTCAATTAAATCTTTTGCTATTTCGTCGGCCGTAATCTTAGTAATGGTCTGTTGTAAAGCTTCTTGTTGTACTATGTTAAGTTTACCACCAGCATTATTAGCTGTATACTGAACGTAGATGTTACCTTGTTGCTCAGAACGGATGACAAATACTTGTATTATTTCTCCTGGATATCCAATATCTCCATCTGCTCCTTTATTTGGATCTTGTTTGTGATAACTGTTGTATTGTTCCTGTGTTATTTCTCCATTGAATACTTTTACACCACCAATCGAAACTAAGTAATCTTCTATACTTTTTTCAAAGTAGCGTTGTGAGAATTCCTCTCCAGGGACAGCAGTTACATTTGTCTTAAACAGTTTTCCTTCAATAGGTGTTATTATTCCATCAATAGGGAAGTAGCAAACATCAAAGTTCTTCTGTAACGGTTTATTTAACTCTTGTAACCCTTTTGGTAAAGTAAAGAAAGGGAAGGTTCCCAAGTCAGCTTGGCTAAATTTAATATCTTCAATGTTAAACTTAGTAGGTGTTTGCTCTAACTTATCTGTACTATTTGATTGTTGTTCCATCGGAATATCTTGAGTCTGTACATTGTTTTTTTTCTCTCCACAAGCGATGATAAGACAAGAGCAAGCTAATATTAAAGTTGTTTTTTTCATTCTTTAGTTATAAATGGTTATCGTTATTTACTGATTTTTTAAACTGTACTAAGTTCAGAAAAAAAATAATAGCTAAGATATACTCAAGCTAAATAGTATATAAATAATAAACAATATGCGTATGTGTCAATAAGTAATGGTTATATAGAGTACTTGTTACAACTATAGGCTGTAACTTAATGACAGTGAAAGTGAACGACTTTTTTGTGGGTTCACAGTACCACTACCAGTGAAATACTTGCGATTAGTCAAATTATCTATTTTAAAAATAAATGATAAGTTGTTAATATCATACCCAATGGCTGTGTTCAATACAGTATAACTTGGCAAGGTAAACACGCCGATTGTCGATCTATTCAAGGTATTAAAACTACTTGTAGAATAAACACCAAAGCCCAAGCTTAAATTCTTCAATACTCCCGTTTGCAATTTGTAATTAGTCCATAAATGAAACGAATTGGCTGGTCCGGCTTCTTCGGGTCTTCTTCCTAAGATTCCATCATCTTCTGCAATTGAACGTGTTACTTTGTTGTAGTTGTGACTAAATCCTGAGATGAAATCCCAACCAGGAACTAATTGACCAGATACAGAAAGTTCAAGCCCCTTGCTTTTTACTTTTCCTCCTTGTTTTAACCCATCTAAAGTATTGAGATCAGACATTAACTTATTGGTAACTGTAATGTCATAGTAAGATATACTAGCGTCTAATTTTCCGTCAAATAGCTTGACTTTTGTACCAATCTCAAATTGATTGGCCTGCTCGGGGTCAAAGGGTTTGATAGACTTAGTCGTCCCATCGTCGTTTGATGTTACTGCAGGGTCTAAGTATAGAAATCCATTTAAGTAATTAGCAAAAAAGGCCCATTTATCTTTAATGGGTTGATAAACCAAACCAAACTTTGGAGAAAGTGTAGTTTGATAATTGCTTTGCTTTCCGAAAGAAGAGCTATTTCCTTTAAGGTGATCTATCCTAAGGCTTAACATCAAAGATAAATTTGGTGAAAACGCAGTTACATTTGATATGTATGCTCCATAAGTTTGTGTTTTCGCCACATTATGTGTTGTGTTGATATCTGCTAATGCTTGATCAATTTCTGACTTATTCATCTCGGCAGTATCAGATTGGTGTTTAAGGGAAATAATACCATAGTCAATTAAATCTCCGTCGTAACTATCAAATTTCTTTGATAGATAATCTAATCCAAACAAAATAGTATTATTGAAATTTCCTATTCTAAATTTTCCTGTAAGGTTATGTTGAAGGCTTATGACATCGGTTTTTGAATTAACTTTAGACAAGAACCTTAGGAACTCATCGCCATTGTTTAAATCACTGAATAACTGATCGTATCCTCTGCTACGAGTATTGTTAATACTAATCAGTGTATTGGAAGTCCAATTTTGTGCAATCTGATACTCAAGTCTAACCTGACTGGTCAATGTAGGGTTCTTAATCGATAAGTCATTTATAGTATATGAGTTCTTATAATTGTCTTTGAATAGATCAATTCGATCAAACGACATCATCTCATTCCTCGAGAGAAAGTACATAGGAGCATGAGCTGACTCAGCCGCTTTATATTGAAAATCAACAAATAACTTCAGATTCTCAAGCAGTGAAAACTTCACAGATGGAGCTACAAAAATAGATTCTTTGAATCCCGCATCTTGAAATGAATTTTCCTTGTGATATGCCGCGTTTATTCGAAAAGAAATTTTTGACGACAAGGGGGAATTGACATCAATAGCAAAGCGGTTCAGATTATTTGATCCTGTGATATAATTCACATTAGCATTGAATGTGTCGTGTGGTTTCTTTGTAATCACGTTAATTAAACCACCATAGGAAACAGCATTTCCTCCGTAGAGTGTTCCATTAGGTCCTTTGACAACTTCAATCTGTTCAATATTGGCTATATCAAGAGTTGCATTTGTATAACTTGGTAAACCGTTTAAAAGGTTAGGTTGAAGTGCGAAACCTCTCAAGGTATAGTATTCTCCTCCTTGAATACCCAATCCAGTCGATTCCCATGAACGTTGTAAACCCGTTGCATTTTTAAGAATGTCATGTATGTTTGTAGATACTTGTGTTTCGAAAGTATGTTGCGTGATGACATCGTAAGATTGAGGTGTTTCTAAAAAGCTCAATGGCATTTTAGATGTGTTATGACTACTGTGATGTGTAGTTGTAATAACTACTTCATTGATTTTGTGATTCACTAAAGAATCATTTGATTGTGAATATGTGTAAGTAAAACAACCCAATGATAACGAAAGTAAAATATATTTCATCAGTAAAGTTAGTATTATTTCGACGCGTAAAGGTATATGAATTAAAGTATTATAAAAATTGAGAATAAATATTTAACATTATTTATAATATGTGATTTTAATACCAGTAATCAAGAGATTAAAAATACATTTTGTAATTGTATGAAAATAATCTTTACATACAGTTGATTGTAAG
>NZ_WSPP01000289.1:0-6965 GCF_009767705.1 Myroides sp. LoEW2-1
ACCTTGAAGATAATTATTTTTGAGGACAAACAATGAAAAAACCCCGCCTTTTTTAGACGGGGTTTTGTTTTTTAGGCTTTTTAGACAGCCTCTTTTTTGTTTGTACTTGAAATATGGAAGTTGATTCTGAGCGTAATAAACTTTTTAGTGATTACTATATTGTCTTCTCATAACAATTAAATACCCCTTTTCTAAACTGAACTGTACCTACTAATTGATATCCTTTTTTAGTGTAAACCGCATTAGCAGTAGTATTTAGTGTATATGCATCAAAGCGAATAGATGCATAGTTGTTGTCTTTGGCGTATTGTTCTGCGAATAAAATCATCTTAGTGGATATTCCTTTACCTTGTGCCTTAGGACTGACAAATAATCGGTGGATAACAATAAATGGAACAGGGCTGGTCCAATGTAAGTCGTTATATTCTACATCATATTCTTCGTTTAAGACCATATAGGCTAAGATCTGTTCGTTTTCTGTATAGATATAAGCTTGCTTCTTTTGAATGTCATTAGAGATAATATCTTTATTAGGATAGGATTCATCCCATTGATCAATACCTTGGCTGAGCATAGATTGTTTTACTTCTTCTAATACTTGTAAAGTCTGGGGTAAGTCGGTACTATCAATTGGTTTTATCATCGCTATTTTGTTTGTAGTAAAATGTCTTTTATCTCCTTGTCGTAATAATTAGGAGTACTTATTAGAAATGCACTAGGTAAGTCAACATCATACAAATTATCAAAAACGAAGGAAAAGTCTATATAAGGAGGTGTGACTAAAGTGACCACTTCATAGCTGATAACAGTATAATCCTCATTGATATTGGTTGTGCCTTCTAAGATTGTAATTCCTCTATCATTAAAAGCATTTGTAATCGTCAAAACAATATCATCCCATAGTTCTTCTAAGTAGTCAAAACTATTGTGTATATCCACGATAGCATAGTCAAACTGTATAGATAGTGCTACTTTTTGCGGATAAGGAATAAGTAAGTTTTGTTGAGTTATAATTGGCATAAGGTTACAATGAAGACCTAAAGGTAAACATTTCGCTTTTTATTTGCTTATTTTTGTAGATAGGATATTTTATAACTTATTATGTTTGACATACTCATTCAACACATTCAAGAGAAAGTACAGTTAACTGCAGATGAGGCAGTGCGATTACAAGACTATTTTACTTCTAAAAAATTGCGCAAAAGACAGTATTTGCTACAAGAAGGAGAGGTGTGCAAGTATATGACTTTTGTAGTGCAAGGAGTACTGAAGTCTTATGTGATAGATGAAAGAGGAATAGAAAACATCAACTTTATTGGTTGGGAAGGCTGGTGGATGGCGGATTCCTATAGTTTCTTTACAGGTGAAAAAGGTGTACTAAATATTGATGCGATCGAAGATGTAGAGCTTTTGTTAATTTCAAAAGAGCAATATGATCAGTTAATGATAGATATGCCAGTAATGAGTAACTACTTCAGAATACTGTATGAACGTAGCTTAGCTAATAAAGATAGGCGTATATTGAGTAATATAGCCTATAATGCAGAGGAAAAATATGCTCAGATTATTACTTGTTATCCAGATTTAGTCAATCGTATTCCTCAACACCTCTTAGCCTCATATCTTGGACTGACTCCAGAAACGGTTAGCCGCATAAAGAAAAAAATGAAGTAAACTACTTGATTTAGATCAATAGAAAGCCTTGTTTTAGGTCAATGCACAGCTGTTTTACTTGCTTTAGCTTTGTTATTCAAAGAAATAAAATATGAAGAACATAGCATTAGTAGTTGGCGTTAGTGGTATCGCTGGTAGTAACTTGGCAAAGGAGCTTATCGCTCAAAATTGGACAGTATATGGATTGGCGCGAAATCCAAAAGGCGTAGTAGATGGAGTCATTCCCATTGCTGCGGATTTATTAGATAAAGAAGGTTTAGCTATAGCTTTACAAGATATAGTCCCTACTCATGTTTACTTTACCACATGGATGCGTAAGGATACAGAGGCTGAGAATATCATGGTCAATGCTACTTTAGTTAGGAACTTATTAGAGTTGTTATCTCCTAAACAGAGCGTAAAGCACGTAGCCTTAGTGACTGGATTAAAACATTATTTAGGCCCTTTTGAATCTTATGTGAAGTCTGGTATATTGCCCATTACCCCTGTTAGAGAAGAACACCCTCGTTTAGATTTAGAGAATTTCTATTACGCTCAAGAAGATGAAGTGTATAAAGCATCTGAGCGAGATAGTTTTACTTGGAGTGTGCATAGACCTCATACACTAATAGGTCATGCAGTAGGTAATCTGATGAATATGGGGATTACACTTGCTGTGTATGCGAGTATATGTAAGGAAGAAGGGCTTCCTATGGTGTGGCCAGGATCAGAAGCACAGTGGAATGGGGTATCAGATGTAACAGATGTAAGTGTATTAGCAAAACAGTTGGTATGGGCATCCACTACTGATATAGCTAAGAATCAAGCCTTCAATGTTACCAATGGAGATGTGTTTAGATGGAAGTGGTTATGGGAAGAGATCGCTAATTATTTTGACATACCTTTTGAAGGGTATAAGGATACGATCAGACCATTAGAAGCAACTTTGTTACAGAAGAGTGAGGTATGGCAGACTATTATAGCGAAGCATAAACTGCAAGCTTTGGATTTAGATACCTTAGTTTCTCCTTGGCATACGGATGCTGATTTAGGTCGTCCAATAGAAGTAATTACTGATATGTCTAAGAGTAGAAAGTTAGGTTTTACTGCTTTTAAACCGACAAAAGACTCTTTCATAGCATTATTTGAACAGTTAAAAGCAGAACGCCTTATACCATAAGATAGAATCAAGCAGACTACAGTCTGTTTTTTTTATCTACAATGTTTGATTTTTTAAATATTATGTTAATTTATCAGTTAAATTTATTTTGTTATGATAAGAGGTGTTTTTTTGTTTTTTTTTATGTTAATGAATTCACTGATGTTTGCTCAGATAGGTGTAGAAGTAGAGGTTCCTACAGAGATGGTGGATGTAAATGGTACGATGCGTATTAGAAATACAGATTATTTGAATGATGAAAGTTTAAAGCCTTTGTTTATAAATAATGAAGGGGTTTTAGGGATAAAAGTATTTAAAGAAGTACAATCTCAAGTTTTTTCAGCGCAAGGATTGAATAATGCTCCCCCATTAGGAGGAAGTGTTGAGTTTAATTCTAGAAAAAGAATTCATGTTCCTATAAATGTAAATGATGTTATTGTAAATAATCTTGGGCTAAGTCATGTCGGTGATGCGTTAAAAATAAATACTCCTGGGTTTTATAATTATAAAACATCAGTAAATATACGTAGCAAAGTTAATACAGAGAAGGATGGAGTATGGGTATTTACTGGTTTAGAAACAAGTAGTGATAATGGACAAAATTGGGAAACAAGGTCTCTTAGTTTACATAAAATCAAGAAAATAAATCAGTCATCTACTGGTTCTTCATATAATGGAGAGATTAGAAATTTGGTGATACCTTCTATTGTTTATGAACATAAAAAAGGTGATTTAGTTCGAATATTTATTGTTAGATCTGCTAGTGGTAGTGGTAGTGGTTTGCCACAAGGTGATGAAGTGACTGCTTTTGAGCTTTTTAATGATAATGGGTTAAAAACTTATAATTTGATAATTAGTAAAATGTAACAAAATTAAAATATTAAGAAGCATGAGGTATATAGGCGTTTTATTAACTTTCTTTTTTTCAATACCCATAATCTACTCACAAAAAATGGGAGTAGGTTTAGATGTACCAACAGAAATGTTAGATGTACAGGGGAAAATTAGATTGAGAGATGTTAAAGAGAGCAAAGCAGAAGGATTACGATCGTTGTATATTAGACAAGATGGTTTAATAGGAAAAAAAGAAGATGCAGTATTAATGACACAAGTTTATACTAATGTAGCTAGACAATCATTGCCAGTGAATACTTTAGGTAGTGAATATAATTCTGGAAAGGATATTATTATTCCTATTGATTTTGCTAAGACAGAGAATAATAATCTGGGGATAACACAACCTGAAAATACGTATAATTTAAGGATTGCTACTGAAGGATATTATGAGTATAATGCATTTCTTAATTTATATATGCAACCAATATCGTCAACAACGAATCCTTTTTTTGATATTATTGCAAAAATAGAAGTAAGTCAAGATAATGGAACAAGCTGGAATGTTGTTTCTGGTATACATTTTTCAAAAATGCTTGTTGCAGGTGTTTTTAGAAATGCAGTTATTCTTTTGCCTAGTGGCATTGTAAAACATAACGCAGGTGATCTTGTACGTATGAAATTAGCAAGAGTAAAAGATAATAATGGAAATTTAACAGGATTTTCAACAATGGAGTCATTTACTTTAGGGGCTACAAATAAGATTAGCCCATATACTATTATAATATTAAAACTATAGCTATGAAAGATAAAATATTAATAGTTTACTTGTTTTTTTTTAGTTTAGTTGGTTATACGCAAAATCTTGGAATAGGTACTGAGTTGCCACTAGAAAAACTCGATGTAAATGGTAAAGTAAAAATGAGGGAGATTAGTGAATTTGATAATGTTGGTGAGCGTAAATTATATATTGATGATAAGGGAACAGTTTTTACAAAAACGGAAGAAGCAATTGAAACAGAGGTTTTTATAGTAAGGAAATCAGAAGCATTCTATATCCCAAATGGGATAGCTGATTATAATACTTTAAAAACTGTAGTTCTTCCAATAAATATTAAGGATGCAACAGTTAATAACCTTGGTATTGAGCAGGGGAATCTTCCGAATACATTTAGGATTAAATACGATGGATATTATCTGTTTTCAGGATTTGTAAGTATGTTTCTGGCTAGTGATGATAATAAAACTGGAGTTTATTTCGGAATGAGAATTGTGAGTAGTAGTGATAATGGTAATACTTGGAATTTTGTTTCTGGAGGGGATCACAGTGCTGTTTTACCACATATTGATGGGTCATCAGTTCTTATTAATTTTCCATCAGTTGTTTATAGTTGTAAAGCGGGCGATTTGATAAGCATACATTTGAATAGGACACAAAATACAGAGAATAAACCATTTGGAGCTGATCTAAAAGGAACTTCCAGAAACTCTAAGGATATTGAAATTACAAATTGGGATTCATCTATACCATATACATTATTTATTACCAAGAAATAGTTTTACTGCTTTTAAACCGACAAAAGACTCTTTCATAGCATTATTTGAACAGTTAAAAGCAGAACGCCTTATACCATAAGATAGAATCAAGCAGACTATAGTCTGCTTTTTTTATTGGTATTATTTTAACCCAGAATAAGCGTTAGCCAAGTATTACAAAGCAATTCTACTTCATATCTCTTTCATTAGCTCTACAACCATACTATAGTATACTTGTATCACTAATTCAGAGTTGTTTTGTATAATTACTTTTCGTTTATCTATCTATCACTTATTCTGGGTTTAATTAATTTTCTTTAAACTGGACTATGTCGCTTGCTGATTATAGTTGTATTTTTGCAAGAAATAATTTAAGAAGTACAGTTGTATATTCTCCTTGTCTTATAGAAGTAAATAAGCAAGAGTATAGAATTGTTTTCTCATTTCATTATCATGACAAATAATACAATAGAACCTCATATTATATCCATACAGAGTACTGTATCTACAGGGTATGTGGGGAATAACTCAGCCAGTTTTGCTATACAGCTTCACGGAATTAATTGCGTAGCGATGCCTACCATTCTTTTATCAAGTCACACAGACAAGCCTGTTTATTATGGAGAAGCAGTGCCAAAAGAATTATTCGATAAACTGGCACGTGGAGTATTAGAAATTAACACTGCACAGCTTACACAGTATGTTGTAAGTGGATACTTAAAGAGCAAAGAGATAATAGATGCTACGGCAAAGTTCATAAAGCAGCTAAAAGCACAGCATAGTATTACTTATATCTATGATCCTGTATTTGGTGATACACGTACAGATGGGCTGTATATCCCCAAAGAACAGGCAGATTATTCAAAAGAACGATTATTATCGCTAAGTGATATCTTGACACCTAATCACTTTGAATTAGAATACCTTTTAGGAAAGCGTATAACGAATGAGCAAGAACTGATAACAGCTGTACAGGCGGATGAGGTATTATCTTCTAAAATCATTGTTTTGACTACAGCCGAAATGAAAGAGAATGTAAATCACCAAGTAGAAGTCATCTTGATTAATCAAGGTAAGTTGACTCATTTTTATGCTGATAATATACCTGTAGAAGTAGTGGGAACAGGCGATTTGTTTACGGGAACACTCTCTGCACAGCTAACGAAGGGGCGTACGATAGAAGAAGCTATACAGACAAGCATGAACTTCTTATCAGAAGTATTGCGATATGTTCACCTTCATGGATTGAAAGAGATGAATGCGATGGCTATCTTACAAGCACAAGATGTTCTTGCAGTAAAGTATAAATAAAACAGAAAGGCAGTAAGATAAGTTTTCGTACTGCCTTTTTTATTGAACTCTGAATATTCAGCATTTATGTATGGGATAGTGAAGCTACCATAGTCTTCTGATCAGAGAATAAGTCTATTAGCTCTTTTGTCACCATGAGTGTAATATCGTCATCTTCTTTATATAGACTATAAGTAGCTTGTTCTGCCTCAGGGCTAAATGCAAAATTGATAGTCTGCGTCTCTGCTGTACAGCATGCATCTATTATTGCATCGAGTTGTTTGACATGGTGATCTCTTTGATAAATAGAATAGATTGTCAGTTCACTTTCTTCTTGTTCATAGATGATGATGGTATCCAATGCTTTGCTGTAATAAATAGCGTTTTTAAAGGATCAATCTCAAAAGTTGTGTTTAGGCATAAAGCTTAGTCAATCTGTATAAAAAGAAATCAATATCTCTTACACCTCTAAACTGAGCTCTGAATGCTTTAA
>NZ_WSPP01000290.1:0-6823 GCF_009767705.1 Myroides sp. LoEW2-1
TAAAGCATTCAGAGCTCAGTTTAGAGGTGTAAGAGATATTGATTTCTTTTTATACAGATTGACTAAGCTTTATGCCTAAACACAACTTTTGAGATTGATCCATAAAAATGCAGAAAATCAAAATGAAGTATACACGAACAAAAAAAGCCGTAGATCACTTGATCTACGGCTTTTATCTGTGGGCGATGAGGGATTCGAACCCCCGACCCCCTCGGTGTAAACGAGGTGCTCTGAACCAACTGAGCTAATCGCCCAAAGTTATTTAAACTAAGGTCTTTTACTGTATGGTAAAATAGTGGGCGATGAGGGATTCGAACCCCCGACCCCCTCGGTGTAAACGAGGTGCTCTGAACCAGCTGAGCTAATCGCCCAAAGTTATTTAAACTAAGGTCTTTTACTGTACGGTAAAATAGTGGGCGATGAGGGATTCGAACCCCCGACCCCCTCGGTGTAAACGAGGTGCTCTGAACCAGCTGAGCTAATCGCCCAAAATATTATTAAATAATTTGGTGTTCCAATAAGTCTAAAAAAAATGGTGGGCGATGAGGGATTCGAACCCCCGACCCCCTCGGTGTAAACGAGGTGCTCTGAACCAGCTGAGCTAATCGCCCATTTTTCTTCTTTTTAAGAACGTGTAACCTTTTGTTGATTACGGGTGCAAATATACGACGTGATTTTTAGTTTGCAAGCTTTTTGTATTTTTTTTTACAAAATTTCAGCCACTACAAAAGTACTTCCTCCCACATATATCAAGTCCTTCGAAGTAGCTTCCATCTTAGCTTTCGCATAAGCATCTAATACTGAACTACAAACAACACCATTCAAACCATATTCCTTTGCTTGCTCCTTTAATTCGTCAGCATTTAATCCACGTGAAATATTTGGCTTTGCAAAAAAGTATTTAGCTGTTTTTGGCAATAATGGCAGTACTGAAGACAAATCTTTATCATTTACCACTCCAAAAACAATAAATAAATTCTCGTATTCTTCGTGTTTCAACTGATTCATAACAATATTTAACCCATGGGCGTTATGTGCAGTATCTGCAATTACTTTGGGAGCTTCTGAAATAATCTGCCAACGACCTAATAAATTTGTATTTCTAACTACCTGTAGTAAACCTTGCTCTTCATTGTCATGAGTTATATTAAAACTCTTTCTCAATAAAGCTATAGTTTGTCTAACTGTACGAATATTTGCTTTTTGATAATCTCCTTTCAAATCTGACACCAACGTATTATTCTCAAAAGTATCTTGTGCAAAGAATATCTCAGCTTCCTCCTCTTGTGCTTTGGCTATAAATACAGGTTTAGTCTGATCAGTATATTCACCAATAACTACGGGAGTATGATATTTTATAATTCCCCCTTTTTCCCTTGCTATCTCTTGCAAAGTATTTCCTAAAAAAGCAGTATGGTCTTTGCCTATATTCGTGATCACAGACACCAATGGCGAAATAATATTGGTAGAATCCAACCTACCTCCCATTCCAACTTCGATCACAGCCACATCAACTTGCTCTTGTTTAAAATACTCGAAGCACATACCTACAGTCATTTCAAAAAAGCTTAAAGCATTTTCCTCAAAAAACACTTTATTACGCGCAATAAAATCTACAACGAAAGACTCAGTGATTTCTTGTCCATTAATTTTAATGCGCTCTCGAAAATCTTTTAAATGAGGAGATGTATATAATCCTACCTTAAATCCTGCCTCTTGTAAAATAGAAGCGATCATAGAAGATGTAGACCCCTTTCCATTAGTTCCAGCAATGTGGATCGTTTTAATGTTTTCTTGTGGATTACCTAAGTGATTGACCAACTTAATTGTATTTGATAAATCTGCTTTATAAGCAACTGCTCCCTTTTGTTGATACATTGGCAATTGCACATACATCCATTCTAAAGTTTCAGTATATGTCATAAACAAAATAAAAAAATAGGATCTAAGACCCTACTCTGAAATTAATTACTATAAATCCTACTTGAATATTAGGTGCTTTATCATCCGGCTTCCAACGAAATGTCTTAGCAGTTGCTATGGCAGCATCTGTCAAACACTTAGCAGAATTGGTAGTTCCCTGTGCATACTTAGCAGCTACCACATTCCCAGTTTTATCAACTCGAATCTCGACAACTACTGTTCCAACTTCATTACAATCTGGCACTACTTGCCCTTTTGATGCTAAGCTACGACCATTGAGTCCCCAACTTGTTCCTCCACCCGAACCTTGTCCCTTTCCACTACCATAAAAAGAATTTGCATAGATATCTCCATCCAACCTTCCTTGAGCCCCACTTTGATCTGTAGTTCCGTTCCCCTCAGACTTTTCTCCTGATGTTTTAGGACCATTTATAAGACTTGCTAACGCATCTGTAGTCGTTTGACTTGGTTTTTGTTCCTTTTTGGGTTCTTGTACTTTCTCCGGCTTCACTTCTTTTTTAACTTCCTTAACAGGAGTTTCGTCTACTTTCTTCACTATAGGAGTTTCAACAGTATTTTGCACAACGATGGGTTCTGAAACCTCCACTTCTGTTACTTCCACAGGAGTTACTTCAGGCTGCATTTCAATTATGTCTTTCGGCTGTTCATTTCCTTTACCCTTGTCGCTATTGCCAAAATTAATTGCAATCTCTCCTCCTAACAAATATGGTTCTGGTGTAGGTTTCGTTATTTTATAAAAGAAAAACAAAAGCAATAACAACACAAATACAGTTGATGTAATTGCAAAAGCTTTTTTCTCACTTTCTGTTTGTAAAATTTTCATACTATTTTGGTTCTACAGCCAATACAATTTTATAATTATTGCGGTAAGCAATATCCATTACATATACTGCATCTTCAACTGGTACCCCCTTAGCTACGTGTAAGACAATATTGGGATCTTCCTGATTCGAGAGCTTGTTCTTCAACCCTTCTTCCAACTGCTCTAAGGCTACTTTGTCCTGATCAATGAAGTAATTAGACTGCTCATCTACACTTACAGCTACAGTTTCAACAGAATCAGACTTTCCATCAGAATTAGGCAATACTAAATCAAGCGCATTAGTCGTAGTCATAGTGGTAATTGCTACCATAAAAAAAATCAATAATAGAAAGACAATATCGGTCATTGACGACATATTGAACTCTGCAGATACTTTATTTCTCCCTCTAATATTCATTATGCTGGCTCGTTTAATAAATCTAAAAACTCAACAGCATTTGCTTCCAACTGATGAACTATTTTATCAATCTTACTCACTAAGTGATTATATCCGATATAAGCAACTAAACCTACGATTAGACCAAAAACGGTAGTCATCATAGCCGTGTATATCCCTTCTGCCAATACACTCATATCGATGCGAGCTGACCCATTAGCTGACATTTCATGGAAAGCCATTACCATTCCCACTACAGTACCTAAGAACCCTGTCATAGGACCTGCACCAGATAATGTTGCTAACAGATTAATATTCTTCTCCATTTTATACACTTCTAATTTCCCAGTATTCTCTATAGCTGTATTAATATCTTGTAAAGGTCTTCCGATACGAGACAACCCTTTACCTACTAAACGAGCAACTGGTGTATCAGTATTTGCACAAAGTGATTTTGCTTGATCTATTTTTCCTTGTGATAAATAAGACTTTATTTGAGTCATAAACCCTTCATCCACTTTAGCTGACTTGCGAATTGCAAAAAAACGCTCAAGATATAAATACAAAGCCATAAATAACATAATGAAGATCACGACCATAATAGATTGACCTATAATACCTCCACTAAATATTATTTCACTTAGTGCTAATTCTTTCTTAGCCACTTCACTTCCTTGCTCAACTAAATCTGTAGCAGCTTGACTTACTGCAGTTGTGTCCACTTGTAAAAAATGAATCATATAATTATTAAAGTTTAATTTAACTACGTTTACTCTTTCCTATGAATTTTTTATAACAACCTATTGCTTGGGTTATTCATATAGAACGCATTAATGCATTTTTTAATATGAATCATCACAAAAAACAACATATTATTAACAAATTTACTCATTTCTAAAAGGGTTCAAATATATAATGTTTTGTTCGTTATGTATATAAGATTTAGGATAAAAAAGTTAGTCCCCCTTACTTAACTGTAAATAAAACAACTAAACAACCTATTTCTATACATTCCCTTTACATATTGCACCTTACCTACACGCAACAAAGCTTACTTCTATTGCCGTCTATTCGAGTTGGGAAAAGAAACGATATACTTTTCCTGACGAATGATCGTACTTAGCCCCCGTTACACTTGCTAATACATTTACGTCATCTCTCCATTTGAGCACACCTAAGAAACCAAAAATAATAGCTTCTTTATAGTCCACAATCTCTTTGGCAGGAACCTCAAAAACCAAGGGGGATTTTTCTCTTATTTTCTCAAGTAAAAAAGCATTATGAGCTCCACCACCTGTTACTAAAACGCGTTCGCCTTCAGATAAGGGAATTCCCTTTACAATTTGTTCAGCAATATGTTCGACGTAAGTAGCTAATAAATCAGGGATACTCAAATGATTATACTTTTTGATTATCGGATTGACATAAGTCTTCAAAAACTCAACTCCAAGTGACTTTGGAGGCGCTTGATTATAAAAATCAATTGAGTTTAATTCACTCAACAAATCACTATTGCTTGATCCTTGTCGAGCTATATCACCATTACAGTCATACTCTTTACCCAAAGATTTTACTAAGTCATTCAATACTGTATTTACAGGACATATATCATAAGCGATTCGATACTTGAGATTATTCTCAAAAGAGACATTGGCAAACCCTCCTAAATTCAAACATGCCTGGAAATCAGAAAACAATAAGCGATCACCAATCGGAACCAAAGGTGCCCCTTGCCCTCCAAGCAATACATCCTGTACTCTGAAATCGCACACTACATCATGTCCTACATAATCAGATAAAATAGGTAAGTTTCCTATTTGCAGCGTATAACCTAATTCTGGTTTATGAAAAATGGTATGACCATGAGAACAGATCAAGTCAATATGCTCAAGATTATTGTGCTCTATAAAACCACTAATGACACTTGCCAAATAAACAGTATAACGCTCATCTAATTTCTCAATATCCATTTGATTCATGCTAATTGCTTGACTCAAATGATCCTTCCATGACTGTGAATATGGTATTGTATCAGCAACTAAAATTTTGAATTTCCATTGTCTGTCAACATCATAGTCAAATTGAATAAATGCGAGGTCTATTCCATCTAATGAAGTACCTGACATAACGCCCAAAATATTGTATTGATGTCTTTTCATAGGATAAAATTACATAATGTAGATTGAATAATTAATTTAATTCACATATATTTGAGAACTACAAAAACTTAAGGACTAAAAATTAAAGAACTATAGATGGATTTTAAATTAACAGAAGAGCAGTTGATGATTCAACAAGCTGCTCGTGATTTCGCACAAACAGAACTATTACCAGGTGTAATTGAAAGAGATGAACATCAAATCTTCCCTACAGAACAAGTAAAAAAATTAGGAGAACTTGGGTTCTTAGGAATGATGGTTGACCCAAAATATGGAGGAAGTGGACTTGATAGCGTTTCCTATGTATTGGCAATGGAAGAAATAGCTAAGGTGGATGCTTCAGCTGCTGTTGTAATGTCAGTGAATAACTCTTTAGTTTGTGCTGGACTTGAGAAATATGCAAGTGAAGAACAAAAAGAGAAATATTTAAAACCTTTAGCTTCAGGACAGGTAATAGGAGCATTCTGTTTATCAGAACCAGAAGCAGGATCAGATGCTACATCTCAAAAAACAACCGCTGTTGATATGGGAGATTACTATTTGCTTAACGGTACTAAAAACTGGATAACAAATGGAAGTACTGCTGATTACTATATTGTAATTGCTCATACTAATCCTGAGAAAAAGCACAAGGGAATTAATGCTTTTATTGTAGAGAAAGGTTGGGCTGGCTTTGAAATTGGAGCTAAAGAACAAAAAATGGGGATTCGCGGTTCTGACACGCACTCATTAATGTTTACAGACGTAAAAGTACCAAAAGAAAACCGTATAGGTGAAGATGGGTTTGGTTTTGCTTTTGCAATGAATGTACTTAATGGTGGGCGTATAGGTATTGCATCACAAGCTTTAGGTATTGCTCAAGGAGCGTATGAACTTGCTTTAAAGTACTCAAAAGAACGCAAGGCTTTTGGTACAGAAATCATCAATCATCAAGCTGTAGCATTTAAATTAGCAGATATGGCCACTCAAATCAGTGCTGCAAGAATGCTTTGTTTCAAAGCGGCTGCTGAAAAAGATGCAGGAGAGGACATCTCTTTATCTGGAGCTATGGCTAAATTATTTGCATCAAAAACAGCGATGGATACAACAATCGAAGCTGTTCAAATCCACGGTGGAAATGGATACGTTCGCGAATACCACGTTGAGAGAATGATGCGCGATGCTAAGATTACTCAAATTTATGAAGGTACTTCAGAAATACAAAAAATAGTAATATCTCGAGCTATCTCTAAATAGAAACTATTTATTTTAAATATAGAGGCTATTAACGACTTGTGTTAATAGCCTTTTTTTTTCATCTAATGAATAAAAAATGCTTTGATAAACACAGTACAGCATTAAAGCGATTTTAAATTTTGACAAAAGAATAGATGTCTAACAACGATAGTAAAAAGCTGATAAAAAAAGACCTATTCAAAGCGAATAGGTCTTTTTCAAAAAACACATTAAACATTGATGAATTCCTTTTTACAATATATTGTATAGATTTTCTCTCTTTAGTAGGAACCACATACTCAAATA
>NZ_WSPP01000291.1:0-15241 GCF_009767705.1 Myroides sp. LoEW2-1
CTTTTCGCGTCTCGACGAGCAGTATTCTTTAGAGAAAACTTTACAAAAACCAATATACTATAATCCGGCATTTATGTCGGATTATAGTATTTACTCTTTTTCCGATTTTCAAATTAATTATAATCAGCATAAAAAAGACGATTATTTATTACAAGAGGGAGGTAAAGAGAAAGGATTTGCCGTACAAGGAAAGTCTTATAAAAAGTTGTCTAAGGGTCAAAATGTTTGGGGTGAAGTAGCTTATAGGAATTTTGATATCTATGACGTACAGTGGAATTTGAATGTAGACAAAGACAAGATAGAACCATATTTTATTGCAGATTCAAGTAAAGGTGATCGAAAATACGAGGTTTACTTTTTTAAAGGAGGTTACGTTAAGTCTTTTTCAAAGATTGATGTGGGAACTGAGTTTAGTTATGAAGCAAAAATGGGATATGGCCAATCAGACCCAAGACCTAAGAGTACATCGTCTGATTTAAAATTGAATGTTGGGGCTAGTTATAAACTGAATATACCATATAAGGTAGGTTTATATGCGCAAGTTGAAAAGTATAATCAAGATAGTAGTATTGATTTTGCCAGTTTAATTGAAAAATCTACAATTTATCAAATGACCGGCTTTTCAGACTTTAATAGTTATTTTAGCTATAATTCGATGAACGCTATCTATTATGGCTATACCTATAAAGTAGGAGGTAGCTTTAAGCAGTTTGAAAAAAATAATCTCTATGCTGGTTTTGCTATAAGTAGTAATAAGTTACATAAAGCAGTTACTCTGTCAACAGACTATGATATCAATAGGTTGGAAACGAATGCTTATCAACTGTCTTTTAGTAAGTTCTTTGACTTTGACAATCATCGTTTGGGAATTCTGTTTAATCAAACTCACCAACAGAAAGATGGATACGATATTTACTATACCAATAATAAAGAAATTCTGACTAAACTGTTGGAAAAAAAACAGTATAAGTATAAGATAGACAACAGTAGATTTGATATTCTATATACTTATAAAATGAATCGTGCAACGTTGAGTTTAAACGGTGTTTACGAGTTAGAAAAAGTAAGTGAGTCAAAGGAAGAAAGTCCTTTATTTAAAAAAATAACAGCACATCACTTTGGTCTTGTAGCCAGTTATAACTACAAAGTAAATAATCGCGATAATCTAATGTTTACAGCCTCTGTATTTCAGCGAAAAGTGAGTCATTCAAAAGCAAAGTTATATGTCGATAACACAACAAAGGAGAGCTTGCGAAATTGGTTGGATAACGATTTTAAAGTAGTTTCAAATGATTATCAAAACGCAAAGATGTCCCTGCGATATAACCATCAAATAGATGAAGTATTTGGAGGTTTTATCGGAGTAGATTACAATTATTTAAATTATAGTGATTTAGGAGCGAATAACTCATATTCACTAAGGGTGGGAATAACTTTTTAAAGGGTAAAAGTGAAGAATAGCGCATTAATATTATTGTTTGTATCTATAAGTTCTTTACTTAGTTTTAAGGGATTGATTAATTTTAACGATGTAGAGTATAAGCAGATTATAGAAAGCTATAAGAAGCCTATTATAGAATGGCCTATACCAACAGTAGATGAAGGGGTAGAGTGGAGGGAATTTGAAAGTATCCAGCGAGATACAGCTTTTTTTACAACACAAGAAAAACCAGAAGTGATCTTAGGTAAAATGCTTTTTTTTGATCCAAAATTATCAAGATCGCAACAGATATCATGTAGTTCTTGTCATGACCCAGAGATGGGATGGACAGATAGACGCACTGTCAGTTTAGGACATGATCATTTGCAAGGAGTTAGAAATACTCCAAGTTTATACAATATAGGAGATAGGACAGTATACTTTTGGGATGGTAGAGCAAGAACTCTACAAGAGCAAGCTATCGGACCCTTAACAGCACCTCATGAAATGGCGGTTGATAATTTGGATGAGGTTGTGGATAGGATAAGCCAAATAGAAGCTTATAAAGACTTATTTATGAATGCTTATGGTGATAGGGATATTACAGTTAAACGCATTTTAGATGCCTTAGCTATTTTTCAACAATCTATTAAAAGTCAGCCGAGCCGAGTTGATTTATTCATTGATGGGAAGTACAATGCTTTGACAGATAAAGAGATTTATGGTATGCATATTTTTCGCACTAAGGCAAGGTGTATGAATTGTCACTTTGGCAAGGATCTTACAGATGATTCTTTTCACAATATCGGATTGACCTATTATAAGCGTAAATATGAAGATTTGGGTAGGTATGTGGTAACTCAAAATCCAGATGATGTAGGTAAGTTTAGAACACCTTCTTTGAGAGATTTATTGAATACGCGACCATGGATGCACAATGGGTTGTTTGATAATCTGTTTGGTATTGTAAATATCTATAATAGTGGGATGCACATGATCGATCCTACAGAAGAACAAAAGTTGAAAGATCCCCTTTATCCTGTAACGGATTCCTTAATGAAGCCACTTGGATTAGATAGATTCGAAAAAGAAGCAGTGGTTGCCTTCTTGGAAGCATTAAGTGGTAGTAAATTTAAAATGAGAAGACCTGATTTGCCAAGGGATTCAACGGCGAAAGAAGAATATAAAACACTTTAGTAGAAACGTTTTATCGTTTCTTTTTAAGGCTTGGTAAGGCCAAACTTCACTTGTTTTTACACTGTTAGTTTTAAGTAAAAACAAAAGGTAACTATTGAGTTACTTATGGTATCGTATATGTGTCATCTATAGAAGTTCTTCGTTTCAGATGATAATATTAGTTATTATATCAGTTAAAGAAAATTACTTTAATAGAAAGTAGTCGGGTCATGTCAAAGGTATGGGAGAAAGGTACAAAATGACTTTTGTCTTTTATGTTGGATAGCTCTAAATTACATAACCCAACTTGTCCCATTAACTTAATAGGGGGCCTTAATTTCAATTGTGTATTTGAACTATAGATAAAACTCCATTTCTACTTTGTAGAAAGAATATTTGTAGGGATTGATGTACTACAATGTAATTCTTTTTTAGTGTAATCTACAATGCGAGTATTCTCATAGCTTTATCTTTTAGATGATAATCAGTGTTATATTGCTCGCACTTTCTTTGGGGATTCTGGGGGATTGCTTGGGGTTTCCTTGGGGAAATGCCCCTTTTTGCGTATAAAAGTGCAAGAATACCCCTAGAAAAGTGCGAGAAAGAGCAAACGAAGTACTACTTTTTCTTGTTCAATATAGGGTTGTAACCTGGTCTACATTTCTATAAGAAAGACGAAGTAGGTTAGGTTTTGTTTCAAAGGTATTAGGGAATAAAAAGAAGGTGTATAGCAGTTGCTATCTTCATGTAGCTATATGCTCTGTGAATCGACAGGAAAAGAGCATAGACTAAACTGTATGCTTAGCCATTAATATTGGTAATTGATTTTCAATTAATCTCATTTTAATAAATAAAAAAAGGACATAATCTCGTGATTATGTCCTTTTATCTTGTAGCGAAGACGGGAGTTGAACCCGTGACCTCAGGGTTATGAATCCTGCGCTCTAACCAACTGAGCTACCTCGCCAAGTGTTGGTAATGATTACTTCTGTAATGCGGGTGCAAATATATAATAAAAAAAGTACTAAACAAACATGTAAGTAGGTAAAAAAGATTTTTTTATTTATAAAATATGTTTATATTCGAAAAAATTATTTTAAGATATGGCTATGAAGGAAAAATACGAATTAGAATTTTCGATTAACTCGTCTCCACAGTTATTATATCAATATATCTCTGATCCGTCAGGACTTAGTGAGTGGTTTGCTGAAAATGTAAATTCGAGAGGTGAAATTTACTCGTTTATTTGGGGTGACTCTGAAGAAAAAGCAAAGATAGTTACTCGTAAGACAGATGAACGCGTGCGTTATAGATGGCTTGATGACAATAATAAAGAAACTGAATATTACTTTGAACTTCGAATTCATCGCGATGAATTGACAAAAGACGTAACTATTATAGTTGTTGATTTTGCAGAACCAGATGAAGTGGAAGAATCAAAACAATTATGGGAGAACCAAATAATGGATCTAAAACAAGTGTTAGGATCTGCATAAATTCTCTCAAATAAAACTTATATTTGCCGTTAATAGTAATCAGAATAATTGAATATGATTAATGTTAACGGCAAAATTGTTTCTACAGCAAATGTATCATTAGAAAACAACAGAGGTTTTTTATATGGTGACGCTGTTTTTGAGACATTACGTATACTTGATAATAAAGTATTATTTTTAGAAGATCATTATTTTCGTTTAATGTCTTCAATGCGCATTCTTAGAATGCAGATTCCAATGGATTTCACGATGGAGTTTTTTCAAGAAGAAATCATCAAGCTTGTTCAAGCAAATAACCAGTCTAATCACAACGCATTTAAAGTTCGTTTTACAGTATATCGCGATGGAGAGGGTAGGTATTTACCTAACACAAGAAATATTGGCTATATAGCTACTTATGATAAGTTAAACGAAGGGGTGTACAAACTCAATGAGAGTGATTACGAAGTAGAGTTGTTTAAAGACTTCTATGTAACGGCTCATTTATTGTCTAATTTAAAAACGACTAATAGATTAATCAATGTGACAGGGAGTATTTTTGCACAAGAGAATGGTTATGAAAACTGTTTACTTGTAAATGACAGTAAGAATATTGCAGAAGCATTGAATGCTAATCTTTTTGTAGTTAAAGACAATGTGATAAAGACTCCTCCATTAACTGATGGATGTGTGAAGGGGATAATGCGAAAACAAGTAATGGAATTAATTGAAAAGCATCCTGACTATACATTAGAAGAAGCTTCCATTTCTCCTTTTGAACTACAGAAGGCAGATGAGATGTTTTTAACTAATGCTATCATTGGTATTCAGCCTATAACAAAGTATAGAAAGAAGTCTTATACAAATGAAGTGGCTAAAGATTTAATAAATAGATTAAATGCGAAAATCCGATTCCTTTAATTAAGGTTCGGATTTTCTGGTGCATTTGACCATATCTCATATTCCTTGCCTTGTTCTACAAGGCAATTTTTCCAAAATTTTTCGGTTGTAGTTTTACTGCTAAATAAGTCATCAGTATTTATACTATTTGTCTTTACCCAATAATCATCCTCCATTTCATTGTGTAATTGCTGACAATCCCAACCAGAGTACCCTAAAAAGAAGCGAATATCGTGCTTGCTTAATGCATTTTGATTGAGCAATGTAAAAATTTGATCAAAGTCACCTCCCCAGTATAGATTATCAGTGATGTGCTGACTATCTAAAATTAGCTCAGGTCTTGAGTGTACACAGAAGATTTTATCTTTTTCGACTGGTCCACCTTCAAAAACGGATAGGGATGAATCGGTCGTTGGGATTAATTGGTTAAGCGTTAGATTTAGTGGCTTGTTTAATATAAAGCCAATAGATCCATCGATTGTATGGTCTGCAATTAATATAACACTTCTTGAAAATTGCAAGTCTAAAGGATTACTTGAGGGTAGAGAAAGAATAAAATCCCCTTTTTGAATTTTCAGTTTATTCTGCATAAATATATAACTTTTATAGTGTTGACTAAATATACTAAAAAAGCCTCATTGTTAACAATGAGGCTTTAAATATTTTAAAAAAGAAAAAGTTAATTATTTTTTCTTTTTGTTTACAGCACCTTCTAGTTCTGATCCAGCTTTAAACTTCACAACTTTTTTAGCTGCGATTTTAATAGTTTTACCAGTTTGTGGGTTTCTTCCTTCTCTAGCTGCTCTATCAGAAACTGACCAAGAACCAAATCCTACTAAAGAAATTTTATCACCTTTAGCTAAAGTAGTTTCTACATTTTTTAGGAAAGACTCTAAAGCTTTTTTAGCTGCAACTTTGCTTATTTCTGCGTCTTTTGCAATAGCATCAATTAATTCTGTTTTGTTCATAATAATTTTTTTTAAAAGGTTAACTTTATTAACGTCTTATACAAATTTAGGGTTATTCTATTATTAAGCAAGCATTTTGCGAAAAAAAAAGTTAAAAATTTGCTTTTAAAAATTATTAATTATTTTGACAGAATAATTGATAATATTAAAATACTGTTTTACAGTTAGTTACAAGGCTTTTGCGTTAGCCGAAAAATGTGTACCATTGAGTAACTCATTGGTATTCATTTGTTTTTTACCCGGCATTTGAAGTCTTTTAATATGTAAAAAACCGTCTATTGTTGCTATTTTTAACTCTTTTTTAGTCGAAAGTATCAAACCAACTTCATTATTATGAACACAAGGTTCAAACTCTGACAAGTATATCTTAACAGTTGATTCTTGATCTTCATCTTTAAAAAAACACCAAGCTGCTGGATAGGGACTCAAGCCTCTTATGTGGTTGTGTATCTCTTTTCCAGGTTTTGTAAAGTCAATTTTACAGTTTTCTTTATTTAATTTATAGGCAGTTTTAGTTTCTTCTGCAGGCTGTATAATCGTTTTAACTTCTTGCTTTGCGATTAAACTAAGCGTCTTCAATACAGTCGTTGCTCCTAAATTCATTAGACGATCGTGAAGTTCTCCTGCTGTTTCATTTGGTTCAATAGCGATTTCATCTTTCAGAATAATTGCTCCAGTATCAATCTTTTCATCAATAAAGAACGTAGTCACTCCTGTTTTTGTTTCTCCGTTTATGATAGCCCAATTAATCGGTGCTGCTCCTCTATAGTCTGGAAGTAGTGAGGCATGTAGGTTGAATGTGCCAAGTTCGGGCATTTTCCAAACTACTTCAGGAAGCATTCTGAAAGCAACGACTACTTGTAAGTTCGCATTATATGATTTTAGTTCTTCAATAAAGGAGTCGTCTTTTAAGTTTGTGGGTTGTAAGAGCGGTAAGTTTTTTTCTAATGCATATTCTTTTACTGCAGAATACTTTATTTTTTGTCCACGACCAGCAGGTTTGTCTGCTGCTGTAATCACAGCAACAATATTGTAGTTGTTTTGGTACATAGCATCCAGGATTCCAACTGCAAAGTCTGGTGTTCCCATAAAAACGATACGCAAATCTTTCATATTAATAAAGTATATTGATTTTTATTGTTTACAATTATCTTATTTTCCTCAAGTAACAGCTGTATTCCCAATATAATGTCATTTTGATCCATTTGGGTTTTTAATGAAAGTTCTTCTATGGTAGCGGGATTATCCGCTAAGTTTAAGAGGATTTGTTCCTTGAGTCTGTGATTGTCTAATTTTTGTGCTCTACTCTTTTCAATGCAGGCTGAACAACTTCCACAATCTTCTAAGAATACTTCATCAAAGTATTTTAAGAGAATTTTGTTTTTGCAAATATCAGTATTTTCAATATAAAATAACATTGATTTGAATTGATTTGTTTTTAATGTGTTTTGCTGTTCAAGAAAAGGAAACGTTCTGTAGAGGGGTCTGTCTTCTTCCCAAGCTTCATTAAATACAATTGTCATGTCATTTACTTCTGGAGTATATTCGCAAATCCCCATTTCATTCCATGATTCTAAAGACTTTACGATAAACTCTATTGGCAAATCGACGTGCTCACTTATGAGGTTTAGGTCCAAATCAGTTTCGAATTCGTGTATTCCTTGGTAGTATCTTAGTATAAAATACAGTATACTTTCTTCTCGTTCATTTCCATCAACAGCATCAAGTAATTCACCACTATTAACAGTGAATAACAGTTTTGTTTTGTTGTTATTATCATGTGTGAATTTAATAATACCTTGTCTATCTAAAAATTGCAATGCATTAAAGGCTTGCTTGTAATTGAATTTATAGTGTAGACAAAAGTGATTAAAGTTAAAACTGTGAGTGGTGTTAAAGCCTTCTCCGTAAGCTATCTTGAGGAAGTTATTTAGTTTTCGATATATTTTCTTGAGGTATTCCTTGTCAAATAGCCCTTTGAGAAAGGTTTGTTCACATTCGGCTAATTCATTACCTGAAATGAGTATGGTAGCAAAAGCTTTCTGATTATTACGTCCTGCTCTGCCTGATTCTTGATAGTAATTCTCAATGTTTTCGGGAATTTGAATATGAACAACGTTCTTTACATTGTGTTTGTCTATACCCATACCGAAAGCATTTGTAGAGACCATTATCAAAGTTTTTTCTTCTAACCAGGACTGTAATCTTTTCTTTTTTTCGTTAATAGGTAATCCACCGTGAAAAAAAGTAGCAGAATAACCTAAGTTGTTGAGGTGATCTGAGTACATCTGTGTTTCACGTCTATTTCGCGCGTAGATAATAGTAGGAGCAGTGTTTTTCTTCAGTATTTTCTCTAAAGTATTTAGTTTACTCTCGACTTTATATACTCCATATATGATATTAGACCTATAGAAACTCTTGGTAAATATCTTGGGATCTTTGAGTCTTAGTATTGTACAAATATCATTTATGACTCTTTTGTTTGCTGAAGCAGTTAATGCAATAGTGGGAGTATCAGTAAAGATATCCTTTAGTTTACTTAATTGCAGATAAGCGGGTCTAAAGTCGTGGCCCCATTGGGAAATACAGTGTGCTTCATCAATGGCAATTAGATTTATTCTTAGATTTTCTATTCGTTCTAATATCCAAGTTTGCTGTAACCTTTCAGGGGAGATGTACAGAAATTTATAGTTTCCAAAAAGGCAATTGTCGAACACAGCATCTATATCACTCATGGAACTTCCTCCGAAGATTGCAGTTGCTTTTATTCCCTTGTTATTTAAGTTCTTGACTTGATCTTCTATAAGTGCAATAAGGGGAGAGATAACAAGACATACCCCAGGCATCATAAGAGCGGGAATTTGAAAACAAACACTTTTACCTCCACCCGTAGGCAATAGGGCGAAAGTGTCGTTATTCTTCAATACAGAGTTGATAATTTCAAGTTGTGGCTCTCGAAAACTTTGGTGTTTCCAATATTTTTGTAAAATGTCTAAGGCATTCTGCATAGAAGTGAGTACTGAAAGGTTATAGATACTAAATTACTAAAAAATATGTATGCTAAAAGGGTTATAGTCAGAACTATAACCCTTTTTTATTTATGTGTAGTTTTATACTCTTTCAAGAATGAATTTAACTCTGTTGTCAACCGTATCTCTGGGAACTTCAATTAAGTCATATCCGTATTTTCGGTAAGTTTCTACAAGGTGTTTGTGAATCTCTTGAGCTTCTTCGAAGTTTTCATATCGTTGCTCATCACTCTCGTAAATAGTTTCCCAAGGTGGAAGCAAGAAGATTTGGTGGTACACATGGTTCTTGCATGCTAAATCGAAGCTTTCAGGATAGCTATCTCCTTTGTAATGCATATAGGCTAATACATCGGGAATACCTCTATCTATAAAAACTATATCTGTATTTTCTTTAATGGCATTAATGTGTTGCTTAACCCTTCCTTCTAACAATAACTGACTAAATAACAGTGGTTCAGTTAAAAACAAGTTTGTAATGCCTTTTTCTTGGGCTTGTTTCGTAACCTCACGAGATATTTCTGGATAGCAAATATATCCTTGTCTGGTAAGCTCATCGATTAACGTGGTTTTCCCAGAACCTGGTCCTCCTATAATTAAGATGATTTTTTTATTCATTTTTGCTGTAAATATCAAAGGTGCAAAAGTACAATAAAATGTCAATCACAAAAGAGTTTTAACTACAAGTTTTGAAAATACTACAATTAAAAATGATTATATTTGCCGATTAAAAACAAGTATGGACGATAAAACAAAAGACTTTTATAAAAGGTTAAAAGAAAGTTTAGAAACTGACAAAACTTGGCCAAGACCCTATTTGTATAAATTTATTGTGCCAAGTGATTTAGAAAAAATTGCTCAAGTCGAAGAAGCATTTGACGGCATGAAAGCTGAAGTCTTAACACGTAATTCCAGTACTGGAAAATTTACAAGTGTGTCAGTTAGAGTTACTATGAAATCTGCACAAGCAATTATAGACAAGTACATTGCTGTATCTACTATTGAAGGTATTATTTCTTTATAAAATAATATTTACTTACTTTTAGGCTTTATAGGTTACTTTATATTAAGTTTTTATAACTTTATACTATCTATGTGTTTAACACAATCTTTAATTTGAACTACTCAAGTATATGAAATTTAACACCAAAGAAGCTATTGGACATTTAGGCTATAATACAGATCGAGAACATTTAGTTATACCTGAATATGGTCGTCATATTCAAGTTTTAATCGATCAGATTTGTCTAATTGAAGATAGAGATGAAAGAAATAAAGCTGCAAATTACGCAATTAGTGTTATGGGAAGCATGAATCCTCATTTAAGAGATGTTCCCGATTTTCAGCATAAATTGTGGGATCAGCTTTTTATGATGTCCGGATTTAGACTTGATGTAGACTGCCCGTTTCCTATTGCTACTAAAGAAACAATCTTCACAAAACCGGCTAAATTAGCCTATCCACAGAATCATCCTAAGTATAGATTCTATGGAAACAATATCACTTATATGATTAATGAAGCTCTAAAATTTGACGATGGTGAAATGAAAGATGCTTTGATTATGGTTATTGCAAATCATATGAAGAAGAGTTTTTTAAGTTGGAATAAAGATACGGTGAAAGATGATGTTATTTTTGAACACTTGTATGAGTTGTCAAAGGGCAAGATAAACTTGTTTAAGAAAGAAGAGGAACTTTCCACTACTGCTAATCTTATGCAGGTGAATAAAAAGCAATCTAATAAAACCAATTATTCTAATAATCAAAAGAGTAATAACAATAAGAAGTTTAATAAGAATAATAACCATCAATTCAAGAATAAGAAGTAATGAGTGTTTTTAAGATTGAAGGCGGACATCAACTAAAGGGAGAGATACATGCTCAAGGTGCAAAGAACGAAGCATTGCAAATTTTATGTGCAGTATTGTTGACACCTGAAAAAGTTGTTATATCAAATATTCCTAATATTATCGATGTCAATAAGTTGATTGAACTATTAGGTAAACTCGGAGTTAAGATTGAAAGATTAGCTCCAAATAAGATGTCATTCCAAGCAGATGAAGTTGATTTAGAATATTTGTATTCTGATGACTTTAAAGAATTAGGCAAAGCCTTGAGAGGTTCTATCATGATGGTTGGGCCTTTATTAGCTCGTTTTGGAAAGGGATATATTCCTAAACCAGGAGGAGATAAGATTGGACGTCGTCGATTAGACACTCACTTTGAAGGATTTCTTAAGTTAGGTGCTACGTTTAGATACAATAAAGAGGAGTATTTCTACGGTGTTGAGGCGGATAAATTAGTTGGTACAGACATGCTTTTAGAAGAAGCATCTGTGACAGGTACAGCTAATATATTGATGGCATCTGTCTTAGCAGAGGGAGTGACAACAATTTATAATGCAGCTTGTGAACCTTATTTGCAACAACTTTGTAAGATGTTGAATGCAATGGGTGCTAAGATTACGGGTGTAGGTTCGAATCTTCTTAAAATTGAAGGAGTAAAAGAATTAAAAGGATGTGAGCACGCTATGTTGCCTGATATGATTGAGATAGGGTCATGGATAGGATTAGCAGCAATGACCAAAAGTGAAATAACAATCAAGAATGTGGGTTGGGAGCACTTAGGAATCATCCCTAATACTTTTAAACGCCTTGGTATTACAATAGAAAAAAGAGGTGATGATATCTATATTCCTGCTCACAAGGATGGATATGAAATCCAAAGCTTTATAGACGGTTCTATCTTGACAATTGCTGATGCGCCGTGGCCAGGTTTAACACCTGATTTGTTGAGTGTGATCTTAGTTGTTGCTACTCAGGCCAGAGGAGAGGTCTTGATTCATCAAAAGATGTTTGAGAGTCGCCTTTTCTTTGTCGATAAATTAATAGATATGGGGGCTAAGATTATCTTGTGTGATCCTCATAGAGCGGTAGTTATCGGTCATGATTTTAAATCTCAGTTAAAGGCAACTCATATGTCTTCTCCAGATATTCGCGCAGGTATATCACTTTTGATTGCAGCTTTATCAGCTAAAGGCACAAGTGTTATTCAGAATATTGAACAAATAGATAGAGGATATGAGCGCATAGATGAACGTTTACGTGCAATTGGTGCACATATAGAAAGAATAGAGGATTAGTATTTACTTTAACTCAAACAAAAAGGGGCAAATCACGTGATTTGCCCCTTTTTGTTTGAGTGTATTTATAAGTTAACTTATGCGAATGCTATTTTTGAATTAAGTCCAATACTTTTATACCTAACACAACTCCATGTTTCTTGGGAGCATCTGGTGAGATAGAAGTAAAGTAATCTATTCTAAAAGGTCTAAACTTTTTAAAACCAACGTTGTTTAGTCCAATACTAAATTCTTGGTAAACGTCTTTTTCGGGAACTTCAAGCATGTGAAATCCCAAAACAAGAGAATATCTGGTCTTGTTCAATAGAGGTATTTTGTTCATGATGTATCCTCTAAAGTCATGCTCCATATGTAATTCTATATACGATTTATTCGTACTGTACTCATAATATGGCAATAGATTAAATTGACTATTGTAAGTAGGGGTTGATCCAATGAAAGTTTGGTTTCCATTAAAGTGTTTGTAGTCGGTAAATGAGATGTCGTTTTTCTCTAAGAAACTACCCGCACTCAAACCAACATATAGATTTCCATAATTACCAATGTTGTTGTTGAAATATGTTGAAAAGGACACATAGGTGTAATTGTAGTTAGAAGTACTCGCATTGAGTCCTTTTTCTAAGTTTATCGCAACTATTGGATATCGTGATAAAGGCAAATATTGTTTTTGATTTGGATAACTTATCACTTTCTGATCAAACACTATATTCATTCCCATTTGGAGTTTGAACATGCTGTTGTTTATAAACGGCTCGTTGTCAAAATCTCTTGGATCGAGCGGATTGTTTGATGTGAAATCTGAATTTGGTGCAAACGGCGGCGTACTTACCGAATTTCTTATTGTAGAACGATAGGCATACTCAAGTGCTGTGTTTAGTTTAATACCTGTAAAAGCGTATTGAGAGTAGCTAATCTTGATAAAGTTTTTCTGGAAATACTTTGCGTAGTTTTTCCCAAACCAAGCACTGGCAAAGGAGTTAATAGGTGTTTTAATTGGGTCACTTTGATTAAATTGCAGAATCGTATTACCTCCTGATAAGGTCAAGGTATTGTGATTCATTCTATTGAATATGTGTGATAAATACCCCGAGAATCTGAATTTATTTTCAGAGACTCCATAGTTGACAATTGTCCCTGCTTTCGTTTGTCTTAAGTCTTCGTACTCTTTTGTGAAATCAATTCCTGTCGTTACATTAAACCCTTGTACAGCGTTAAAAGCAAATGTAGAGAGTAGTCCTCTATAGTGGTAGCTTCTATTTTGATATGAATTTAAGTACTCATATCCTTTGACAAGCTTAAATATTGTAAAGTTGTTTGTTCTTTTATCAATAGAATCTAAAATAGCTTTCGTGTTATCTCTTGTATAGATGGACTTGTTGAGAAAGTTACCTCTCTCTTTAGCCGTTAAGGGAGTAGGGCGTAATTCATCCCAATAGTTATTACTTTTATTTAAGAAGTCATCTTTGTATTCAATTAATTCAATAGAAAAATCCCCCTTTTTTAAGTAATCTGCTTTTTTGTAATCAGTGTAAAAGGAGGTGTATTGACCTATGTAGTCAAATACTATGAACTTTCCTTTTAAATAGATGTTTTGTGTAGTCTTTAGATACCTATTAAAGGTAGGGTTGTAAGTGAAGTCCTGAATCACAACAAGCTGTTTGATATTTTCTAAACCAACATTTTCACCAGCCATAGCTCCATAAAAATAGGTTACTTGCCAATCTTTATCGGTGATGATCAGCTCACCTTCCATTATGGGTTCTCTATTTCTTTTGGGTTCAAAAGAGATAGTGTATAGCGTATTTCCAGCAGGATCTTTTTGTTCATTTACAAGTTTGTAGTTGTAATATGAACTGGCGTATGGTGCTATTGGAGAGATAAGTTTTAGGTGTGTACTTACTTGTTTATTGTAGATGTTAAAATCACTATCGATACCTGTTTGAAAGAAAATGTCTTTATTGCTTCCTGTTTCTCTTTGTGCTAAGACTTCTTCTTTTATCTTGTCTTGGCGCAAGTAAGTAATTCTCGATGCAAGTTCTCCAAGATAGACGTATTTATCCGTAGTGTGTAAATCTAATGCAGCATCTAAATCTTTCCTCTTTTGACCAAGGAAAGTTTCTCTATCACTTATAAGTTGTAGATTCCCTTTAGAGTAATGATTTACTGTATACTTCGGGTCATCAAAGTTTTTCTGTACTAAACTAACTAAAAATACTGCATATTCATCTTGTGGATCTTGATAGGTAAAGACGTTGTTATAGTCAGGTTTTCGTAATTCTATAGTATAATTAAGAGGAGTGGTTTTCTCCTCTACTTTCAGTTCCAGCTTTTGGTTTAAGTAACCTTCTTTTTGAATAAATAAAGTGCTTTTACTTTTCATATCAGTTTCAATTGAAAACTGACCATCTACTTCAGACTGAGTTTGAAAAGCTGTGTTTTTGATGAATATCTTGGCTTGTGCTACAGGCATTCCTTCTTCATCAAGAATCTTCCCAGTTATAATATGTCTTTCTTGTGACCAAGATAAACTTATTATAAGTAGAAAGAACAATATAGTAGAGTAAAGCTTTTTATGAGTTAAGAATGTCATTTAATGGAGGAAAGAAGTAATAGCTAAATCATAACTTTTTAAACCAAAGCCCATTACTAATCCCTGGCTTACAGGTGTAATATATGAGTGATGTCTAAATTGTTCCCTTGCAAAGGTATTTGAAATATGTACCTCAATTACTGGAGTTGTAACAGCTTTTATAGCATCAGCTATTGCAATTGAAGTGTGAGTATATGCTCCTGCATTTAAAATAATGGCATCATATACGAATCCAATTTCGTGGATTTTATCTATTAATTCACCTTCGATATTACTTTGGTAGTATTCTAATTCTATCTCTGGGTATTTATTCTTTAGTTCAAAAAAATACTCATCAAAGGTTTTTGAGCCATATACTTCTGGTTCTCTTTTTCCTAACAGATTTAGATTTGGTCCATTAATTATAATAATTTTCATGTCGCATTTTTTGTGTCAAACAAATATATTATATATAATGATAAAGTTACTTTAAAATAGACTTAAGTTTTAGGTAATAATGAAGCGTATTGACGATTATGCAAAGAAATTTATGTTATGTAATTGT
>NZ_WSPP01000292.1:0-530 GCF_009767705.1 Myroides sp. LoEW2-1
GTTATATCACAAGCGATTAGAACAAGGTACTTTTGCTTTTCCTATTCATAATCGGACTCAAATCAGTTGGAGTGATTTGGTACTTATGATTGAAGGAATACAGGTGATAAAAAGTAGTCAAAAAAGGCGGTTTTCCATGAGATAAAACAGCCTTAATCCTTGTATAAACAAGGCTTTTGTTGTATATTTACTTCATGGAAATAGACTTAGAAAACTTATCGAAACAAGAACTTTTGACACTTTTAACCAAAGCCGAAAAGACTATTTCCAAGCAAGATAAAGCTATTGTTAAACAAGAGAAACACACTTGCTTAAAAGCTTCTAAATTAGAGGCTAAAAATCTTTTATTAAAAGAACAGATTACTAAATTAGAACAAGAAAAGCAGGAACTGGAATATCGAGTAAAACAACTTCAGCGCATGAAGTTTGGTCAAAGCCGAGAACGTTTTGAGGATCCCAATCAAACTCAATTACCTTTAGATGTTGAACAAGCAGTCTTAGAGGAACAAGAAGAAGTAATCAAACAAGAG
>NZ_WSPP01000293.1:0-332 GCF_009767705.1 Myroides sp. LoEW2-1
GGTCAAAGCCGAGAACGTTTTGAGGATCCCAATCAAACTCAATTACCTTTAGATGTTGAACAAGCAGTCTTAGAGGAACAAGAAGAAGTAATCAAACAAGAGATTACCTACTCTCGTGAGAAAAAGAAACATCCAGGACGAGCTAAACTACCAGATCATTTACCCGTAGAAGAAATAGAAATACATCCTGAGGGAGATTTATCTGATATGATTTGCATTGGTAAAGAAACTACAGATGTGTTAGATTATGTTCCAGGTTACTTTAAAATCAAGCGTTACATCCGATATAAATACGCTACTAAAGGTAAAGACAACACTCAAATTAGTATTGG
>NZ_WSPP01000294.1:0-3131 GCF_009767705.1 Myroides sp. LoEW2-1
AAGTAACCTGTTGCACCAGCTAATAACACTCTTTTACTTTTATCTTTTCTCATTGTTTATTGTATTAAATATTATAATACAAAGGTAGTTAGACCAAAATGCAGTAATAGTTGACAATCATCAAGAAAGTTATTTTAATACGCGCTGTTTTATTCTACTAAGTGTTTCTGGAGACACTCCTAAAAAAGTAGCAATATACTGTTGAGGCACTCTAAGAAAAAGATCCCCCTTATTATGAAGTAAGCCTAAGTAACGTTCTTCCGCAGATTGGGTGACAAAAGAGGCTATGATACGCTGAGAAGTCAATAGCTCATTTTCTACTGCTACTCGTGCAATCACTTCAAAAGTCGAAGATATTTCCAGGAGTTTTTCAATATTCTCTTTGGTAAGTACACACAATATTGTATCTTCTAATACTTGGTAATTTTCTTTTGCAGGCACATTGAAGGTGTAACTCTCCCCTACACAAATAAATTGTCCTTCTGTATAGAAAAAAGCAGTTTTGTCGTTTCCTTCAACCTCATAAAACAGACGAACACATCCTTGTACAACGAAATAAATCTCATTTGATATTTGCCCTTGTTTAAAGATAATAGATTGTTTGGGTATCGATTGTATTGAAACATATTGTTTCAGAGCCTCTTGTTCTCCCTGAGTCAAGTGACAATACTGTTGTAAATAAGCTATAAATTGCTGAATCATTTGCAAGTAAATCTATTGGGCATAAAGTTAGAAGTTACTTAAATTTATTCCAAGAAATTAGACTACAGGATTTAAAGTCATTAAGTATAAAAAATAATAGGCCACCAAAAAGGGCAATATTCTTCCAAAGTGGTCCATGTAGCAAACCATTTCCCATCTGTATAGTTATAGTTATTGGAATGAGTATGACAAATAAAATCGCAGCAACATATCTAACCATAAAACCGATTAGGAATAATACACCAAATAGTATCATTGCATAACCAGAGATGATCCCTAAAGTATAAGGATCTCCAAATAGATGTGCAAAATTGCCAAAATTCGCATTTGCAATTCGTTTACTTACTTGGTCAGGCGCAATAATATGTGAGGTACCCGCAACAATAAAAATACCACTTAGAGCTACTCTTAATATGAGTAAAGAAAATGGGTTAACTTTAATCTCCTGTTTCATCTGTTTTAAATTATAGAGCATTAAGTGGTAAAAATAGAAACAATTCTCAGTTTGGATTGTAACCAATGTTACTTATTGAGTCTATTCTTATATATATTTGGCAATTCTATTTAAAATCAGACAGGCATTTGAAAAAAAGACTTACTTTCGATCAAAATTAAGAAGTTATCAAATGCAATGTACCTTATGTAATTTGCCTTTAGAGAAAAAGGTCGATGAGTTTTATTTTATTTGTGACAACTGTGAAGCTTATCTTAAGGATAGTCAATATTATTTTTCACCTGATAAGGAGAAAAAACACTACGAATGCCATAATAACGATATTAATGACATAGGTTATCAAGAGTTTACTTCTCCTGTAACTAACGCGATTTTAGAACGCTGTACAAGTGATATGTTAGGTTTAGATTATGGCTGTGGAAAAGGTCCTGTTATTACTAAGCAATTAAATGAAAAAGGCTATCAGATTAATTTATATGACCCTTTTTTTTATCCGAGTCAAGATTATTTAAATTACAACTATGACTTTATTTTTAGCTGCGAAGTATTTGAACATTTCTACAATCCTTTTCAAGAGCTAACAAAACTTTATAATCTATTGAAAACAGGTGGCTTGTTAATTGTCAAAACTCATCTTTACACAGGGAAAACTGATTTTGTCAATTGGTATTACCGCAAAGATCAAACACACGTTTTTATTTATACTTTTAAGACTTTCAAAGTTATTAGTCAACAGTTTGGTTTTGAGATAGAACACCTCAGTGAGCGTCTTGTCATTTTAAGGAAAATGTAAAGAGGATTTACTTTTAATGTAAACCCTCTTTGTGTTCTTTGTATCGTATTTAGGCTAAAAATCCAGACCCTTTATATAGTCTAAACTTTCCTGGGCCAATAAAGGCAATAGCTAAAGAGCTAAATAAGAAAAGTAGATTTAATTCACCTGCTAACCCTCCAGTATTTGTTGTATTAAATACAGCCATTCCGTTTACTAAGAAGATTGACATTACCATTGTGAAGGCAATAACAGCAGCCGAGAATCTCGATGCAATACCTAAGATTAGAAAAAGAGGTGCAACTACTTCTCCAATAGGCACACCTAACCATAACCAAGTAGGTAAGCCTTTAGCAGATAATTGATTAATAATGAAATCATGCCCGTGAATCAACTTATAAATTCCGTGAAAAATCATCAGTCCACCAACTCCTAATCTCAAAAGAAGTTTTCCAAAGTCTGTTCCCATAGTTTGTATATTGTTTGAATTTTTAACTTGTTTTGGTTGGGCGAATCTCTATTTTACTTGGTAAAACATTTGGATTCATCTTTAAAATATCTACTACTAACTCTCCCATATCTTCTGGCTGAATCTTCCAAGCGTCTAACTCACTTGGAATGTGATTGTTGAAGTTTGTTGATACAGATCCTGGAAGAATAGTAGTTACTTTTACATCGTGGTTTCTCAAATCTAGCATGGCAGCTTGCGTAAAACCAACAACACCGAATTTACTTGCATTATATCCAGTCCCATTAGCAAAGAAATTAATTCCAGCCAAGCTGGCAATACTTATATAGTATCCTTTATTTGCTTTTAATTGAGCAACAGATGCTTTAAGGGTATGAAACACTCCTGTTAAATTGGTGTCAATCATTGTATTCCAATCCTCAAGTGACATTTCTTCGATAGATGAAAAAATACCTACGCCTGCATTGGCAATTACGATGTCTAAATGCCCAAAAGTATCTACAATTTTCTGTACTGCTGCTTGTTCCTGTCCATAATCTCTTACATCAGATTTGATAGCCAAAACGTCTTTGCTATTAAATTCACTGACTACTGACTCTACATCTGATAATTTACGACCACTAATAGCTATTTTACAACCTTCTTTTAAAAGTGCCGCTGCCATCCCCTTACCTATTCCTTTGGTTCCTCCTGTGATATATACTACCTTCCCGTTGATTTGTTTCATTTGTATT
>NZ_WSPP01000034.1:0-285 GCF_009767705.1 Myroides sp. LoEW2-1
TTTATAATCCTATTATAACTATACAGGTACTTGTTGTTCTTTTTTGTTGGTATAGTAATTCTTCCATCTCTTAGTTAATATCCCACTCTTAAGATGTGCTTGTTCAGGAGTTAGTCTATCACAACTATCGTGAGGTCTGATTTCATTATACAACTTTATACTTCTTCTTATTTTTTCTTTGGTTTTCTTATAACCTAAGCTTGAATAGTTTAAATCAAACTCACCTTTAATTATTCCATTTACTCGTTCTGCTACTGCATTATCCTTAGGATTTCCATTCTGAGT
>NZ_WSPP01000295.1:0-9297 GCF_009767705.1 Myroides sp. LoEW2-1
GTTCGTTGATATTCCATATATCAAAGGTAAACATTTTTAGAAGCTGAAAGCTAAATGCACTAAAGTGCATAGTTTTAACTACAGTCTGCGACCAATAAAAAAGGTCATACCTCCTCCTCCAAACCCAACACCTTGAGCATCATTTGGATTTACTATAGCCATGGCATACTCAAACTCAAACTTTGCTCCTTTGCGCAAATCAAGATTTAAATCAGTAATAGCAAAAGCACTTGTTGTTGCTCTTTTTATGGTTAATACAATTCCTTCAGAAGTATATCTTGACTGCTCAGTAGGTCCTGACAAACTTCCTTTCCCAAAATCATTTGCTATCCAAGAAGGTAAATTATTATAGTCAAGGTCAGTTAAAGGATACTCATGTGTAGTCTGTGCCTTTACAGTCAGCAGAGTTAAAAACGCTATCAATAAATAATAATACTTTTTCATACGTCATTTTTTAAACCCCAAAGAAGATTACTTCTTCTTTGGGATATAGATTATTATTTCACTTCTAACACAATATTAAAGAAGGTTCTACCTGTTGGTTTAGCTCCTTGTTTTACTGTATAACTCAACTTTCCATTACTATCTAAATTCACATCCTCAAACACATTTTTGTCATAGTAAGTTACATAATAGTTTAACTCATACTTATCGTATACTGGTAAAGTAGAATTCCCATTACTTGATAACATTGGTGAACCAAATTGTTCTTCATATACATTGTATAACTCTATAGAATTACTTTGACCAGATACCATTTCCACATAAATAGCTGGTAAGTAAAAGAACTTCGGTGATGCAATATTACTTCCACCTCCAGATACTTTCTCCCAACGAGCTCCTCCATCACCATCAGACATTAAAACTTCGAATTCATTTGCTCCATGAGAACTTATTTTCTCTACTCTGATTGACTCATTTACAATATGTTTATTTTCAATAGATTCCTCTTTAACATTAAACTTTAAATCTTTAAAGAATGCTCCTTCTCCATCTTCATCTCCATCTATTTCAATTGTATCACTTTCTTCAAAATCTCCAGAACCACTATCTACAGACACATATTCCCAACGAGCTCCTCCATCACCATCAGACATTAAAACTTCGAATTCATTTGCTCCGTGAGAACTAATCTTCTCTACTCTGATTGACTCATTTACAATATGTTTGTTTTCAATAGATTCCTCTTTAACATTAAACTTTAAATCTTTAAAGAATGCTCCTTTTCCATCTTCTTCTCCATCTATTTCAATTGTATCACTTTCTTCAAAATCTCCAGAACCACTATCTTCAGACACATATTCCCAGCTTGCTCCCCCTACTCCATCAGACATTAAAACTTTGTATTTATTAGCTCCGTGAGAACTAATTTTCTCTTTTGTTACTGCTTTTTCATCTATAATACTTTCTTTTACAGATCCATTCTGTAATTCTAAATAACCAACAGCATTATCTGCTATATGTATGTTTTTAATAGATCCCTCTTTAACATTAAACTTTAAATCTTTAAAGAATGCTCCATCTCCTTCTCCTTCTATTTCAATTGTATCGCTCTCTTCAAAATCTCCAGAACCACTATCTACAGACAACTTCTCCCAGCTTGCTCCGTCATCAGCACCAGCTGTCAATACATAACCTTGAGGTACATTAGGTCCTGAATAAATCTTATCAATTGCAACAGCTAAATCCTCGATTTGTTCATAATCTACTGCTTTATCTGCTATTTTATCTTGTGTTATTGCTTTTTCTTTAATAACAGATCCGTAAACAGCATTTTTTTGTAATTGGGTATAACCAACAGCATCATTTGCTATATATTTAGTATTAATAGATTTCTCTTTAATATCAATTGTTGCTTCAGCTAAAAGTATGCGTCCATGATCTGGTGCCTTAATTGATATCGGCCCATCTTGGTCTGTTTTTAAGTAACTACCATTATCAGACATTTTAGTATACTTAACAGTACCATCTCCCTGGGCAGTAAGCACTTGTCCTTTCTTCGCTGATTCTGAATCAATCTTTGCGATTGTTACTGACTTATTAGCTATCTTCTCTGTTGTTACAGCATTTACATCTATCTTCTCTGTTGTTACAGCCTTTGCATTAATCTTAGCAGGAGAAATAGCATTATCTTTAATGTGCTGACCTTCTATAGACAACCCCTTCACTTCCAATGCAACATCTTGTAAAACTGATCCTATACTACCTTCAGTTGCGGTAATTGTACTACTTTCTTTAATATTAGCCTTATTTACTTCACTACCTCCAGATACTGCCTCCCAGGTAGCACCTCCATCACTATTAGCAGTTAATACATATCCTGCTTTATCTTTATCAGCTCCTATCTTATTTGCTGTTACGACTTTAGCTCCTAAGTGATCGGTACCTATCCCTAGATCCTTTACTTTAATAGTTACCCCTTCAAGTAAGGCTTTATTAGAAGATACTTCAATAGAAGAATCACTTTTTAATTCTTTACCATATTCATTCATTTCTACATATTTGGCCTCTCCATCTCCTAAAGAAGTCAATACTGTTCCTTTATCAAAACCTTTTGCATTAAATTTAGAGGCTTCAATTGTTCGCTCTGCTATTTTTGCATTCGTAATCCCAAGATTAGCAACATCAATACTTACATCTTGTAATGCAGCTTTATTTCCTTTTGTTACCTCAATAGCACTGCCTCCTTTAATTTCTTTTCCAGCTTCAACAATTGCATCCGATATAGGAGAAAATTCCGCACCTCCATCTTTAGTTACCAATACCAAACCATTACTTGTTCCTTCTGCACCTATCTTATCTGCTGTAACTGCTCTTCCTGCAATATGTTCATTCTGTACTCCAGACTCTGCAATACTAATTGTAGCATCGTTCAAAAGGGCTTTATTATTTGCAGTAACAGTAATTGAATTATCTCCTTTCAAGTCTTTTCCTTTTCCTTCAAAGGCACTATCTGTAAGTTTTTTATACGCTACATTCCCTTCTCCATCCGCGGTTAAAACTGTATTGTTATCAGCTCCCTTAGAAGATATTTTCGTTACCGTAACAGCTCCTTCTGCTAACTTTTCGGTGTGAATACCACCCTCTTTTACATCAATCTTTGTTTCAACTAATACTGTATTCAATCCGTCACCAACAGTAAATTCTAATGCATCACCTACATACAAATCCTCTCCACCAGATTCAAATGATATTATCCGTTTTAAGTGCAGCGGCTTTACTCGATACATCGGTATCTATTACTGATTTATAACTTACTGTGCCATCCCCATTCACTGTTGCCACAAATCCTTCTTGATTAGTTCCATCAGCTACTAATTTAGCAGCTGTTATTTGTTTATCAGCAATATGAGTTGTTTTAACTCCATCAGTGGCAATTCCAATATTTAGTCCTTCTAAACCAGCTTTATTACCAACTGGAATAGCCAATGAACCATCTGTAGAAGTTATCGCTTTTCCTTGTGCTGCTATTATATTGTAAACCTCAGTCTTTACATTAGTGTCACCAAGAATAGTTACAATTGAATTAATAACATCTGTAGCAATATTTATAGTAGCTAAAGGGTTATCTGAAGACAGATCTTTAAAGACATATACGCCCGGATTACTACTATCGATAGAAAGTGAATTTACATCAATAGTTACACCTGCCGTATTATTCTTTACAGCCTCCTCATTAAAATAAGTATAAATCCCCTTCCCTTCATTTTTCAAGACTGTTATAGTCTCCTTACTATTCACTATATCTTTGATGATATCGTCAGTAGCTTCTACCCAGTGTGCTTTTCCCGCTTTGGTCACCAATAGACTATTGTCTTTCCCAGGGGTTAATTTAGTCGGTGCCACCTGCCCATCAGCCAATCCTATAGTCACATTACCTAAAACCTTTCCAGTTCCATCGTCTACACTAATACCATCAGTAGTAGCTATATCACCTTTATTCGAAATAGTAGCTGACGTAACAGGTAAATAAGACACTGTGCCATCCGCATTTACAGTTGCCACAGCTCCTTGTGTTGCTCCTGTAGCGTCTAATTTACCAGCCTGAATCGTTTTATTTTTGATATCATTATTTTCTATCGTCTCATTCTTGATATGCGCACTTGTAATTCCTCCAGCAACAATAGAAACCTTTACATTTTTGTTGTCATCACCATATAAGACTTTGTTTCCGCCTTCTACCTTGATTACTTCTTCCTCACCTACTAAATTTCCTCTCATAGCTGGCGCTACAGTTTCTGTAGCCGTTGCAAAGCTCGCCTTTCCTAATCCATCAGCAGTCAAGACTGTTCCTTTTACAGCTCCTTCCGAACTGATCTTAGCACTTGTTACTTGTCCATCTGCGATATGCTTTGTTTTCACTCCTTTTTCAGCGATAGTAACAATTACATTTTGCAGAGTAGCTTTGTCTCCTCCCGTTACCGCAATCGACTGATCGGTACTTGTAACACTTTTAGCACTTGAATTAATCGTTGCGATTACTTCATTTTTAACCTCATTACTATTAAAAATAGTAGTGATATTATCAATAACGTTTTGCGTTACATTGACCGTTCCTATAGGCGTATCTTTTGATTTATCGTAGAAGTTATAAACCCCATTTCCCTTTCCATTAGTCCCCGGAATTTCCTCAATTCTCAGTGTATTCGCATCAAAGGTAATTCCCGTAGCTCCTGGTTTTCGATTGCCATCTGCATCGTAGTCAGCTTCATTAAAATAAGTAAACTGACCAGTACCCAAGTCGACTAATTCTGTAATCGCTTGATTCCCTTTCAAGAATTCTTTGATTACTTCATCTGTCGCATCAACCCACTTAGCCTCATTGTTTACATTCGTTACCAAAAGCTGTCCTACAGTACCCCCTTGTAGTTTGGCAGGAGTCACTGCTTTATTCTGAATCATTTCAGTACTTACCCCATCTACAGCGATATCTAAGGTCATCTCATTGAGTACAGCTTTATCTCCCTGTTTCCCTATAGCTATCGAGGTACTTGGTGAAGTCACTGCTTTTCCCTTAGCAGCTACTGTATTATAAATATTATTCTGTACCGTAGTGTCATTTAATATCTCATTGATATTCTCGATTACTGTTCCAGCGACATCAATAGTCATCAAAGGTGCAGTCAGAGAAGTCTGTCCATCATAGAAAACATAAACTCCTTTCTTTCCATTCTGTTCCTCTATTTTTAGTGTATTCGCGTTAAACACTACGCCAGCACCCCCATTTTTAATATCATCTTCATTTCGATAAGTAAATGTCCCATCAAGGTTAACATCTAATACCGTAACCGTTTCATTCTGTTTGACAACATCTTGAATAATTGAATCAGTAGCAGGTACCCACTCTACCTCTCCGTCTTTAGTAACCAATAAATACTTATCAGTACCTGGTTCTATTTTATCTGTACTAATCCCCTTTGGAGCAACCGAAATCTTTGTGTTTGCCAAGACAGCCTTATCTCCACCAGTAATCTGGATAGAAGTATCTTCTGCCTCTAATTTTTGACCATTAGCTGCTACCGTTTTAAAAATTGTGTTTTGAACCGTTGTATTATTGAGTATCTCATCAATATTAGTAATCACCGTTCCCTTAATATCTATGGTAGCTAAGGGACCTTTACCATCAGTAAACACATACTTTCCTTTACCATCATCACTGATAGAAAGTGTATTTGCATCAAATTCTACTCCTGGGTTACCCTTTTTAATATCATCTTCATTTTGGTAAGTAAATGTCCCATCAGTGTTAACATTTAATACCGTAACCGTTTCATTCTGTTTAACAACATCTTGAATAATTTGATCAGTAGCAGGTACCCACTCTACCTTTTTATTTTTAGTTACTAAGATATACTTATCCTTTCCTGGCGCAATTTTTTCAGGTATAACAGCACCATCTCTTAACTTATAAGAGGTAACAGCACCATCGACAAGTTTAGATTCGGATACAGCACCATCAGCAATAGTCAATAAAACTTCTTTTAATACCGCTCCTGATAATACAGAACCTCCGTTAACTAAAATCCCTTTCCCTTTTAAATCTGCAGCCTTACCTTTCGCTTCTTCAATTTTCTTAAAGATATTATCGATAACGTCTTGTAGATTATCCCCTTCAATAATCGTCGAGTTATTCTCAAAGAAAATAGCATTTGCACGTGTGCTAATTGTCATTAAAGGATTGTCCTTGGTTGTTTTACCATCGTAGAAATCATAGATTCCTTTACCTTTTTGCCCTTTTCTCTCCTCTATTCTCAGTGTATTAGCATCGAAGAATACTCCCTTATCCTCTATTAAACCACCATTTTCATCTATTCCAATCTCGTTATAGTACACAAATGTACCATCCTGATTATTTTGTAAAATGGTAACTTTTTCATTTAGCTTAATCGCTTCTTTAATTACCTCATCTGATGCACTTACCCATTTCACTTGTCCTGTTGCATCAGTTATAAGTAATTGTTTATTACCACCAGGTGACAGCTTAGCTGTTGTAATTCCCTTATTAGCTACCGATATCTTCGTTTCATTTAAAACGGCCTTTAATCCACCTTCTACTAAGATAGAACTATCAGCTGTTTTTAGCTCTTTACCTTTTGCAGCAACGTTATTGTAAATTTCATTGATGACAGTTTCGTCTTGAAGAATAGTTGTGATATTATTTATCACACTTCCACTTATATCGATAGTCTGGGTAACTCCAGCCTCGTTCGTATAGGTATATGTACCGTCTTTGTTATCTATAATTGAAGTAACTATATTAATATCACTTAATGCGACACTTACAGTATGTTGATTAGAATCCTCGAGATACAATTTCTCTTTAACTTGATCTACAGCTAACTTCTTATTCTTCGGAATAAGATCTTTATTTGCATCAAAGTCAACTTTACTAATAATTCTATCCCACTGCTTACCAGTCCAATAGTAAAATCCCGCACTTAAATCAGTTGCATTCGTAGTATTATAAACCAATAAGCTCTCAGCAATATCCCCATTGTTAATAATAGAGGAATCCTTACTCCCTTTCAAAGCAACTCTCGGAATCAATAACCCTTGACTCTTTCCATCCATTACTTCTAAATGTAAAATTGCAGATTTATGTGGTTTAAGCGTTCCTATTCCTACTTGAGCAAACCCGCCATTGGCGATTAACAATGCACCTAATACAATCCACTTTTTTTTCATACTATCACTTTTTTACTATTACTACCAGTTTATAAATTATCATTAGTCAAAAATTTCATCTGTTAACTACTGCGCTAAAAAGCTACAAAACCCTGTATAGACAAGGGGTCACACTTAATTATATCACATTAAATTTACTAATTTTTAAAGTAAACTTACTTTAATTATAAAAAAACAACATTCAATCACCGCACCAAAGCTTAAAATTAACCAAAAAAATCATTTATAATCATTCTTACGCAAAATATATTCGGCCTTAGCCATGTATTATGAGAATAATTAAGGCTATTATAAAAATAATAATCACAATTTGACTTAAAAAACACCAATTTACACAACAAAAACAACTAAAAAACACTCAAAACAAGTTAAACTTGAAAATATTTTAACAAATCAACCTAAAATGCAGCAAGAATCACAAGCATTAGATTCTCGGTAAAATTCAAATGAAAAAGAAGAATGGAAAAGTAAAAGAAAAGACTGTACTACAAAAGATAGCAGGTCAATAATAAAGTTAGATCTAAAATGTAAGAAAATATACTCAACTACCTCCTAAGCAAATTAAGACAATCCGATCTACAGTTTAAACAACAAGAGCAAAGAGATTTTGCTATGCTCTATTTTTTTTAATCAATGAATTATTGTTGCTACTTTCTTAGGGGTTTCTTGGGGGATGCTAGGGGTTTTCTTCGAGAAACACCCCTTTTTGCGAGCAAAACCCCAAGGATAGTCGAAGAAAACCGCAAGAAAGTCCCAAAAAAGCATGACTATTTCAAACATATGGGCAGTTCAAAATTTGTACAATCAACATGAAAGAAATAAACCCCTATTTAAGGAAGATCTGTATATTGAACACACGCCTACAGACTGTCCCATTTACAAATAGATACACAAACAAAAGATTAACAACGAGATAGACGTACCTAAACTTACACATCAAAGCAAGGGTCTTGATAAAAAATCATCGATACACTTTCATACCTCTCTAATAATCTTCAAGGTAAACTATAACAATATTTTTCCTACCCTTATACACAGAAGCGCAAATGTTGCTACTGAATCTTTAAATACAACAACTTTAAACAAGTAAGTATGATAGAGGTAAGAAGGTTTTTCTCTTCCTAATTAGCTAAACTTATTGTGAAGATTTCTAATTTTTACATCAAATAGAGATTCTCCTAACACCAATAGAAGGGCTCTAAAATGGAATATTGCAAAGGTCAAAGAGAGAGTAGAATGGTTAAACTGAAGTTTTAGCCCCCTTTACAATTGTGACAAGGACAAAAAAAAGAGGCTTCTGCAATAGCAAAAGCCCCTTTTATAGTATAATATAAATTCAAATTATTTTTTGAATTTAGCGTATTTAGTTTTGAATTTATCAATACGTCCTGCAGTATCGATAAGTTTAGATTTACCTGTGTAGAATGGGTGAGATGTACGAGAAATCTCCATTTTGAACACTGGGTATTCTACTCCATCAACTTCAATAGTTTCTTTTGTTTCTACTGTTGATTTCGTGATGAATACGTCTTCGTTAGACATATCTTTAAACGCTACTAATCTGTAATTTTCTGGGTGAATACCTTTTTTCATGATAAATCGATTTTAAAATTGTGAGTTACCTACTATTTTGCGGCTTTCTATTTTTCAAGAAAGATATAAACGTACTATAACTGTTTGTAAAAAATTATTTTTATTTCAGATTGCAAATGTACAAATTAATTTGAAAAATCAAACAGCTAATTTTATTTTATTTACCACAGTCTTATCAACGGTACAATTTTTACAAAAACAAAGTAGTTACAGCTGTCTAATCCCTTTCATAATCCCTTGTAAAGAGCAGTTATCTGGACGATTCGAAATTCGATATACGCTACTGCATTTTCCTATCAACTGAAATTGTTATATATTTTATTAACCACTTTCCTTGTCTACTCCTCAAGTTAATTGTGGTATTATGCTCTAATAGAAACTCACTTTCATAAAACTCTACCTTAGACAATAGTATTAAAAAACGACACGAACCTTAACCAAGCACTTATTACTATACTTTTATAACCCGTTGTGCATTTTAAACAATCGGTTTTTTTAAAGTATTTAGATTTCTATTGA
>NZ_WSPP01000296.1:0-1544 GCF_009767705.1 Myroides sp. LoEW2-1
TGAGAGTACATTATTTCTTGTTTGCTCATCTCTTTATTATTTCAAGCAAACTTACTACCTTACGTTAGCTTATGAAATATGGGCTTGGTCGGGTGGATACAACAGAAGAGCATAATTTGATATTTCTGGATGTTTCGTTTTGCCCTAACCTAAATATTATGAGCAGTATAGAAGTTTTAAAAAAATTAAAAAATCTAAAACAAGTAAATATAACGTTGAAAAAGAAGGAATTAGAACTTGTTTTAGAAGCTCTACCGAATGTTTACATTAATTCGAATAAATTTAAAAAAGAGAATTAATATTAGATAATATTTGTACATTGTTTTAATTTAAAAGGATTCGTTTTTTCGAGTTGCATGATTTTTACATTGGATGTAAAAAAAATAGAAGAGTTATGTTATGAATCAGAAATATATCCTATCAAAGAGTTTTTAGATGTATATTTAAAAACAAATGACAGCTTTGAAGTATTAATAATTATACAAAAAACCTAAGAGAGTTAATCTTTCTTAGGTTTTTTTGTATAAGGCTATTGCGGACGAAATTATCGATACAATATCTTATATCATCTGATTTACAAGGGATTGTAAGAGATATGTGATGTGGATGTGGTGATTTTTTTTATAATTTGATATTCCATTTAGGAGGAAAAAAATAATCTATATGACTGTTGTCTGGCTTATAAATCTGTTTAATACGTGTACGGTTGGATAAACCGTTAACATCTGGATGTGCTACTCTAGAATACTTATCTACTTCACAGAATAGGTTTTGACAATCTATAAGTTGAAGTTTCCTTCCACCTAATGTTTTAAAGTCTAAGTTCTGTACCGCAAATTGTTGTTCTTGAATATCACACATATACTTTATGATATCTTCAAATGTATAATCTCCATAATCATAAAAACATTTTCTAATACCATCTTTTGCCCCTGGACCAGCTTTTACAAAATCCATTTCACTGAAATTAGTTAGTTCACTATAATTTATATCTATAGTATATTGATATGCTAAAAAACTACCGAAAGTAGGTATCTCTAAAAGCGCCTTATATACTTCTTCCATATTTCTGGCATTTTCAATACAACTCAATAAATTACCATTTTGTATATGTTTTTTCAATAACTCAAGATGATTTTCATGTTTAAAGTTATGTCCAAATATGCTTTTACCTGAAGTCATAATATAAGCACCTGAATATATAACTTCTTTAGCTTCTTTAGCCTCTGTAAGTAATCTGCTATATAATTGCGAGTCAAAATTATTCAACTTAATATTGTCAAAATTTGTCTCTAATAACTCCCAAGTAGAGATTTTATTGAAAATTTTAAATAATAATATTCGAAATAAGAGATCGTTTTTGGTATATGTAGCACCTTCTTTGTAAATAACATTACGGATTAAGTATTGACTAACACGATCAGAAGCGCGATAAACATTTGTAAAACGATGACGATCTAAAATGGGATCTTCTGTTAGTGGAATAGTATTATTAATTTTATTAAAGAATACTTCTTGTCGTTTTGTAGCAAACTCCCAATATG
>NZ_WSPP01000297.1:0-9193 GCF_009767705.1 Myroides sp. LoEW2-1
GTAGTAAGGGGTGTTTTTGATTTCTATTTTAACATTTATAAAGCCTATGTATCTGTTGGTTTATGGCTTGTTTTTTGACAAATACTGTCTGTTAAGTGAGTGTTAATGTATTTTTGTTTTATTTAACTTTAATTGACTTTATTACTGATTTTTCAGGATGATTTTGTGTTAATAAAATGTATATATTTTTAATGTTTCGAAATATTGTTATACAATATTTATTGTAGTTTCCTTTTTATATTAAATTATTTGTATAAAAAATGTTTCAAAATTTTACTTTAAGTTTTTTTTTGTTTGATTTGTGATATATTCGCCGATGTGAAGAAAATCTTAAAACTAACTTTATGAAATTAAAAAATTACTTAATTATTTTGTTGTTTGTTTTAACAAACATGGCTTGGGCGCAAAATAAGAAGGCAGTTTCAGGTGTTGTATTAGACGCTGATGGATTGCCGCTTATTGGAGCATCCATTTTAATACAAGGAACAGACCAAGGAGCAGGAGCTGATGAGAACGGAGCGTTTTCATTAAGTGTATCTGAAGGACAGGTTTTAGAAGTTTCTTATGTGTTTTACAAAACAAAGCATGTGAAGATTGGAAAGCAAAATTCATATAAGATTGTCTTAGAGAGTGATGATCAAGTTTTGGATGATGTTGTTGTAATTGCTTACGGAACTACTTCTAAAGAAGCAGTAACTGGAGCGGTAGCAATGGTAGGTTCGGAAGAAATTGCAAAGCGTTCAGCAACCAATGCTTTAGGAGCTTTAGAGGGAGCTGCATCAGGGGTTCGTGTAAATAATACATCAGGACAACCAGGAGCTGAACCAGAGATTCGCATTAGAGGTTTTTCATCGTTTTCAACTAAAAGTGGAAGTAACTCTCCATTGATAGTAGTGGATGGAGTTCCATTCTCTGGAAATCTTTCAGATATCAATCCTAATGATATTGATAGTATGTCGGTATTAAAAGATGCATCATCTTCTACTTTATATGGTAATAGAGCATCTAATGGAGTTGTACTTGTTACTACTAAAAAAGCATCTAAAGGGACAGGGAGTTTTAATTTCAACATGAAACAAGGAGTTTATACTCGTGGAATGGAGGAATATGATCGTCTTGGACCAGATGAATTTATGGAAACAATGTGGACGGGATATAGAAATAGTTTGATTGACCCTAAGAAAGGAGTTTCTCGTGAACAAGCTTCTGCTTTAGCAAGTGAGAAATTAATTTCTGATATCTTAGGACTTAATATCTATAATGTTCCAGATACTGCCTTATTTGATGCAAATGGAAACTTAGTTCCTGAGGCTTCAATATTGGCAGGATATAAAAATGACCTTGATTGGTATAAGCCAATTGAACGTACAGGATTATATCAAGATTTAAATATGAACGGACGAGTAGCCAACGATAAAGGAGGGGCTTATTTCTCAGGTAGTTTCTTAAATAACGAAAGTTATTTTAATTCTTCTGATTACAAGCGTTTTACGGGTCGAGTGAATGCTGATTATCAAGTAAATGATTGGTTGAAAGTTGGTGCTAATATCTCAGGAGCTCACTCTGAGAAAAATGGTATTAGTGCCGATCCGGTTGATAACAATGGTTCTTATGGAAATCCATTTATGTATGGTAGAAATATTGCTCCTATTTACCCGGTGCATTTACACGACAAGTTAACAGGTGACTATGTTTATGATCTTATGGGTAATAAGGTTTATGATGAGGGAGGTGATACTCGTAAGCAATACGTAGGACGCCACGTAATTCAAGAGAATGAATTGAATCAACAATATACAGTACGCAATAATTTAAGTGGACAATTCTTTGGAGAATTTAAGTTATACGAAGGATTGACATTTAAGGTGTTAGGAGATTTAAACGTGCGTAACTCTGAAGAGAGAAAGTATGACAACGCTGTAATTGGTGATGGAAAAGGAAATATAGGTCGTTCAAGAAGAGAAATCTACAGATTTAAAACCTATACTGGCCAACAAATCCTTAACTATGAGAAGTCATTTGGGGAGCACCATATGGAAGTATTGGCTGGACATGAGAATTACAGTCAAGAAAGATCGTATTTATCAGGTAGAAAGACTAATGAGACATTCCCGGGTATGATTCAATGGGCTAATTTCTCTGAAATGAGTGCTTTAAGTGATTATGATGATACTTATAGAACAGAAGGTTACTTTACAAGAGGTAAGTATAACTATGCTAATAAGTACTTTGTTGAGGGATCATTCAGAAGAGATGGTTCATCTAAGTTTCACCCAGATAACAGATGGGGTAACTTCTGGTCAGTTGGTGGTAGTTATGTAATTAGCAATGAGAATTTCTTTAATGTTAAGTTCGTTGATTATTTAAAAGTTAGAGCTTCTTATGGTGAAGTGGGTAACGATAGATCGGTTGACGATTATGCAGCTAAACCATTGTATAGTATAACATTAAATGGTGGAAGACCTGCATTGTATAAGAATCAAGTTGAAAATAAAGATTTGAAATGGGAGACTTCTTCTTCTACAAACTTTGGAGTTGACGCAAGATTGTTTAAGAGAATGAATCTAACTGTTGAGTATTTTGACAAACAATCGCAGAATCTTTTAATGGATTTACAATTGCCTTTATCAATGGGATCTTTATCTCCGACAAGTGCTAACACGTATATTACAAGTAATGTGGGAAGTATTTCCAACAGAGGTATTGAGGTTTCTTTTGACGTTGATATTATCAGCAATAAAAACTGGAAGTGGAATGTAGGAGCAAACGCAACATGGTTAAAAAACAAAATCCTTACTTTACCGGAGGAGAACAGAGAAAATGGAATTGTTTCTGGTCCATTTAAACGTGTTGAAGGAAGAAGTATTTACGATTTTTGGTTGTATAAATATGCAGGTGTAGATCAAATGACAGGAGATGCTTTATATTATTTAGATACTGAGAACAATGATATTGCTGAGATTCCTGCAGAGAATATTATTGAGATCAATGGTAATTCATATACTAATTTAACAAGCTATGCTAAGAAAGGATGGTCAGGAAATGCACTACCGAAAATGGATGGAAGTGTTTTTACCTCTTTAAAACACCAAGGTTTTACTTTCTCAGCTTTGTTAACTTATGGAATTGGAGGGAAGATATTAGATTATTCATATAAGAGTTTAATGACTGCATCGAGTTCACCAGGGGCTCTTCACAAGGATATTCTTAATTCTTGGAATGGAGCGCCTGAGGGTATGACTGAATCATCTGCTAATCGACTAGATTCAAATGGAACGCCAAGAGTAGATTTTGGAACTTCAACAGAGGCTAACGCGACTTCAGACCGTTTCTTACAAGATGCATCTTATTTAGCAATTAAATCTTTGACATTAAACTACGATTTTGACAAAGACTTATTGAAATCATTAAAATTGAGATCGTTAAGTATGAATTTAAGTGTTGAGAACCTTTATACTTTTACTAAATTAAAAGGTATGAACCCGCAACAAGCATGGAACGGAATACATTACAATGGATATGTAGTGCCTCGTACAGTGATTTTTGGAATTAATGTTGGTTTCTAAAAAATATATTTATGAAAATTAGTTATTTAAAATATGCTGCCTTGGCAGCAGTTATGTCGCTTGGATCTTGTAGTAATGATTATTTAGATACAGACCCAACAAATAAGACTTCACCAGATGTAGTATTTCAGACCACTGAGAATGTAAAGATGTTAGTTAATGGTCTGGCAAAGATTATGACTGCTCAACATATTGGTTCTCAAGGGTTCAATGGAGAGGGGACTATAAAGTTATACTATGGAGAATACCCAGGTCAGAATTTCAGAGCAAACTTGAAAGGTGCGGCTGGAGATCAAGTAATGGGTAAACACTTTTTAACTTTAGATAGTAGTTACAATTACTTTCCTTGGCATTATTATTATATGTTGATTGGTAATGCAAATGACGTAATTGAAAATGTTGATTCGGCAACAGGACCAGAAAGCGATAAAAAAGACCTAAAAGCGCAGGCATTAGGTTATAGAGCATATGCCTATACTATGTTGTTGCAAATTTATGGACAGCGTTGGGTTGATAGTAACGATGGTAAGTTCCAAGCTTTGCCACTTCGTTTGACAAATAAAGAGCCTAAAGATTTAGAGTTTGCTACTATGGCAGATGTTTATGCTCAGATATATGAGGATTTAAATAATGCTAAAGCATTTTTTAGTAGTACGAATTTTGATCGTAAGACTGAGAACTTTGTTATTAATAAAGACGTGATTCACGCTATTCATGCAAGAGCAGCTCTAAATAGACAAGATTATGCTACAGCTGCACAAGAGGCTGGTTTAGCTCGTGAGAAGTATCCTTTAATGACAACCGAGGAGTATCAAAACGGTTTTGCAACGCCAAACTCTGAATGGATTTGGAGTAGTTACGGAGCTAGTACAGAGCAGTTACACTACTATTCTTACTTTGCTTATGTGGGGTATAATGCTAATACAACTCAAGTAAAATCTTACCCTAAGCGCATAGCTAAAGAATTGTATGATGTTTTGCCAGATACAGATATTAGAAAAGGATTGTTTCTTGATCCAAGACCTTATCCTTCAGACTCATATAACCACGATGATGGAATTGTTAAAAGTGCTAAGGCCCAAATGAATGTAGATGCTCGTGAGAAGTATCCTGATCTTGATGGTGCTGCAAAAGTTGCTGCTTATATGCAATTTAAGTTTAAGGCTAACGAATTGCCAGGAGTAGGTCATTTGAATCACTTTAGAGCTTCAGAAATGTTGTTAATTCAAGCCGAATCAAAATACTACTTAGGAGACGAAGCAGGGGCTAACGAATTATTAGTTGAGCTTAATACTAAGACTAACCGCGATCCAGATTACACTGTTAACAAAAATGGGAATGAATTATTCCAAGAGATTGTAAAATACAGAGGTCTTGAATTATGGGGTGAGGGATTTGATTGGTTTGATTACAAGCGTTGGAATAAGACAATTGTTCGTTTGTCAGCTGCCGAAGGTGGTAACTTCTCAACTTCATTAGCAGGTGAGATGGCGCCAGACTACGGAAATAAATGGACGTATAAAACGCCTAACAAAGAGAATGATTATAATCACGGAAATAAATAAAACAGATTGGTATTCATTCAATCTAAAAAGGACTGCTCTTTGGCAGTCCTTTTTTATTTAGTTTGTTTGATTCGTTTTTTTCTACTTTGTTTTAACAGCTGTAATCGCGTTGTACGTAAACGATCTCTTGTTTGGTTTCGAAGGTATTCGTGATGTAAAAACCAACCGCCTACACCTCCAATTAAACTACCGATGACAATATCTATAAAACGCGTTTTAATTAAGATGTTTGGTGTGGTGATAATGGGGTTAGCAGCCTCGGCAAGTAGTACCGTTAGAGCTGTTATAAAAATCACTGCAACAGCGTAGTTTCGCGAGATAAACATTTCGATAACAAACTGTAAGAACATTATACAAATACAAAAGTATAAAGGGGAGTCGGATATGGAAATTAATATCCAACACAGCGCTAAACCAATAAAAGTACCTGTAATGCGTTGAAGTGCTCTTTGCCAAACGTGATACAGAGAGATTCCTTGCATAATGGCTGCACATGAGATCGGAATCCAATAAGGATTATCGAATTTCAAAAGGTTTCCGACCATTAAAGCTATAAACATGAAACTACCGACAATTACAGCGCGAATTAGATAGTCTAATTGCTCTTTTATTGGCACTGGTTTTATGAGTTGTATTCTTTTTGTACTGTTGTATTTTTTGCCTACAATAATGCTGTAAATTAGGGCAAGGGTGCAAGCAAACATGGTTCCCATAACCACATATCCAAGTCTTGTGGGTATGGTGGCTAATTCAAAAGGCATATTACTGGACATCGAAGCTACCATGATAAAGAAGAAACTACCAGGTGGTCTTGTGTTAAAATACAGGGTTAACCAATGAACTGCTGTTGTGAATATACCAAAGGCAACAGCCGATAGGTATAGGTTAAAACTAAAGGTAATTCCGACGGCAAAGGAAAGCATGAATCCAAAGGAACAAACAAGCATGGTTACCATGCGTTGAGGTGTTGGAATATTAGAGGGAAGGTATAGAATAACAAGCCCTGCTAAACAGGCCAACAGTCCAGCTTGTAAGTTGTCAAAGTACCATCCAGTTAAAAGGGGGATTCCCGTTGCTAGCATAGCCATTAATGGAATATGCCATAAACGTTCACTGTGTTTGAGTTTAAATAGCGTTTTACTTTCTTGTCTTACTAAAGTGACAAAAAAATTATCTTTCATAGTCTTTTAAGTTTTTTATTATATGTAATAATAGGGCTAGTAAGTTGTTTTGTTAGCTTAATGGTTATTACATAAAAGTAGATAAGTACAAGGATGTCGTTTTTCTGAAACAAAACAAGCACTTTGTGTAAGGTTTTACAAAAGTACGAAATGCGCAAAGAATAAGAAAACCTTTACCCAGTGAATAATTTTTTCGTTTTTTTATAACGTTTAATTAAGTTAGTACTTAAAGTGGGAGTTTCCTTTAAAGCTCATTAGTGTATTGGTGTTATCAGAAATTTATCACTTAATTTATGCCAATAAAAAATCCCTATAACCTTGGGCATCGATTATAGGGAAATAACACAATTATAAAAAGTTAGTGTATGAAAAAAATTACAAAGCTTGTTTGAAGCTTTCTAAAGTTGATTCCAATTGTTGCTTTAATTGCTCATTTACAATTTGTCCATCTTTAAAGTTGTCGTGGAAACTTGGTAAAGAGAAATTAGCTTTGATATTGCCCCCAAAGTAAGGAAAGATACTTTGAGCAGCTTGCATAACTCCCATACCTGCTCTTGCACCAGGAGAGGTTGAAAGCAATAACATTGGTTTATTTTTAAATACTTGCATATCGGCTCTTGAAGCCCAATCAAAGATATTTTTAAAGGCAGTACTAAAGGTTCCATTGTGCTCAGCAAGACTGATTATGATTACATCGCTTTGCTGCATTATCTCATTAAATTTGGTCGCCTTTTCAGGGATTCCTTTATCATTTCTATCTTGTGAATATATTGGCATTTCAAAGTCGTTTAGATCCAATAGGTTGATTTGGTCTTTGTTGAATTGACTTGCTACGTTTTTTACTAATTCTAAGTTTATTGATCTTGAGCTGTTACTTGCTGCAAATGCGGTTATTTTCATTTGATTGTTTTGTTTGTTTTTGTTAAGGCAAAGATAGGATAGGACAAGAGCTTGGATACTTAATCTACAACAAGAAATACCTTTGCTTTATGTGTAAATAAGGTATACATTTAGTCTGTTGTACAATATGGTGCATTTTATGCTTAATATTACATTGGTTTAACCCCTTAAACATTTGAAAAAAACACAGTCATGAAAATACTAAAGACCGATCAAGCGCAGTTGTTAGATAAACAAACAATTGACAATCAATATATTTCCTCTTTCAAATTGATGGAAAGAGCAGCAAGTAAAGTTGTAGAAATACTGAAGGATAGACATAAGTTGTATCACAATAGCTTTGTGATTATTTGCGGAAAAGGCAATAACGGGGGCGATGGTTTAGCTATTGCAAGATTATTAAAAGAGGCAGGAGCATTTGTAAAGGTGTATTTACATCAAAACAAAAAGTATACTCCAGATAATAGTCAGAACCAAGAAATGCTTGATGATAGAGGAATTAAAATAGAGAAGTTCTTGCCAAGCAAGCACAATATTGTTATTAAAAAAGACGATATTATTATTGATGCTCTTTTTGGAATGGGCTTAACAGAAGCAATTGATTCAGAGTGGAAACAAGTGTTTGATTTGCTAAATACTGCCGTGTGTCAAGACCGAATATCCATAGATATGCCATCAGGTATGTTTGCTGATATTGCCACTGCTAATGACTCTATTGTTTTTAAAGCGGATATGGTTTATACTTTTGGTTCGCCTAAATTAGCTTTGCTTTTGCCAGAATCTGCACAGTGGGCTAAAGACTTTACAGTAGTGGATATCAATTTAGATGAACAAACGCTTAGTTTGTTCGAAACGAAAAATTATTATTTAGATAAAGCAATAGTTAAAGAATTATTACACACTCCTACTAAGTTTGCTCATAAGGGTATATTTGGTCATAGCTTAATCATTGGGGGAAGTTATGGTAAAATTGGAGCAGTAGCATTAGCGAGTAAAGCAGCTCTTAGTATTGGTTCAGGGTTAGTAACTGCTTATTTGCCAAAATGTGGATATTCAATTTTACAGTCAACAATCAGTGAAGTGATGTGTTTAACTGATAATGAAGCTGATTATATTCGTTTATTTCCAGAAACTGATTCTTATCAAGCTATAGGTATAGGTGTAGGTTTGGGGCAAAACGCAGACACTGTAAAAGGATTTGCTGCATTTTTGAAGGATAACACAAATAAGGCAATGGTGTTTGATGCTGATGCTATAAACATTTTGGCATCAGATAATAGTTTACTTAAGTTTTTAGCTCCTGGAAGTATCTTAACTCCTCATCCAAAAGAATTAGAAAGGTTACTTGGTGGTTGGACATCAGATTTTGAAAAAATGGAGTTAGTTAAAGGTTTTACAGCTAAGCATAACGTAGTTGTAGTTGTTAAAGGAGCGCATAGTGAAATAGTTTTGCCATCTGGTGATATTTACTTTAATTCTACGGGTAATTGGGGAATGGCTACTGCAGGAACAGGTGATGTATTGACAGGTATCTTAACGGGGCTTTTTGCACAGGGGTACAATAGTGAACATACGGCACTTATTGGAGTTTATTTGCATGGTCTGGCTGGAGATTTTGTCCTTGAAGATAAACACCCTCATTGTATATTAGCCTCTGATATTATCACTAAACTTAGTTCTGCGTATAAAGAGATTCTAAATTTAGAATAAATCACATATTATGAAATAAATCTAACGTTAAAATCGCGTTATTAACTTTTTTGTTTAAGAAAGATTTTTATTTTTGTCAACAGAGAACAATAGTAGTGGGGACTTTATTGCTTCTCAATAGCAAAAATAGCTTGTGTGATTCACGATATTATATCTTGAGTTAATCTATTTGTACAAGTTAATATAAGGCATATAATTTCGGTTATATGCCTTTTTTTGTCACAAGATGGATTGGTTGTAGGGTTGTATTTTGATAAAAAGAGTATTGAAG
>NZ_WSPP01000298.1:0-1684 GCF_009767705.1 Myroides sp. LoEW2-1
AAGAAGAATACGTTCTAAGACATATTGGACAACAGCATACAAAAAGAGAGTAAGGCAAGTCGAAAGATTTGAATTAACGCGCTAATCGAAAATATAAAAAATATACGATGAAGAGTTTGATCCTGGCTCAGGATGAACGCTAGCGGCAGGCCTAACACATGCAAGTCGAGGGGTATAAGAAGCTTGCTTTTTAGAGACCGGCGCACGGGTGAGTAACGCGTATGCAACCTACCTTTTACAGGGGAATAGCCCGAAGAAATTCGGATTAATGCTCCATGGTTTATTTGGATGGCATCATTTGAATAATAAAGATTTATCGGTAAAAGATGGGCATGCGTGTCATTAGCTAGTTGGTATGGTAACGGCATACCAAGGCAACGATGACTAGGGGTCCTGAGAGGGAGATCCCCCACACTGGTACTGAGACACGGACCAGACTCCTACGGGAGGCAGCAGTGAGGAATATTGGTCAATGGAGGCAACTCTGAACCAGCCATGCCGCGTGCAGGATGACGGTCCTATGGATTGTAAACTGCTTTTGTACGGGAAGAAATGTGCCTACGAGTAGGTATTTGACGGTACCGTAAGAATAAGGATCGGCTAACTCCGTGCCAGCAGCCGCGGTAATACGGAGGATCCGAGCGTTATCCGGAATTATTGGGTTTAAAGGGTTCGTAGGCGGTCAGATAAGTCAGTGGTGAAATCTCATAGCTTAACTATGAAACTGCCGTTGATACTGTTTGACTTGAATAGTATGGAAGTAACTAGAATATGTAGTGTAGCGGTGAAATGCTTAGATATTACATGGAATACCAATTGCGAAGGCAGGTTACTACGTACTTATTGACGCTGATGAACGAAAGCGTGGGTAGCGAACAGGATTAGATACCCTGGTAGTCCACGCCGTAAACGATGGATACTAGCTGTTCGGTTTTCGGACTGAGTGGCTAAGCGAAAGTGATAAGTATCCCACCTGGGGAGTACGTTCGCAAGAATGAAACTCAAAGGAATTGACGGGGGCCCGCACAAGCGGTGGAGCATGTGGTTTAATTCGATGATACGCGAGGAACCTTACCAGGGCTTAAATGTAGATTGACAGGTTTGGAAACAGACTTTTCTTCGGACAATTTACAAGGTGCTGCATGGTTGTCGTCAGCTCGTGCCGTGAGGTGTCAGGTTAAGTCCTATAACGAGCGCAACCCCTATTGTTAGTTACCATCGCGTTAAGGCGGGGACTCTAGCAAGACTGCCGGTGCAAACCGAGAGGAAGGTGGGGATGACGTCAAATCATCACGGCCCTTACGTCCTGGGCTACACACGTGCTACAATGGCAAGTACAGAAAGCAGCTACCTGGCAACAGGATGCGAATCTCCAAAGCTTGTCTCAGTTCGGATTGGAGTCTGCAACTCGACTCTATGAAGCTGGAATCGCTAGTAATCGGATATCAGCCATGATCCGGTGAATACGTTCCCGGGCCTTGTACACACCGCCCGTCAAGCCATGGAAGCTGGGGGTACCTGAAGTCGGTGACCGCAAGGAGCTGCCTAGGGTAAAACTAGTGACTGGGGCTAAGTCGTAACAAGGTAGCCGTACCGGAAGGTGCGGCTGGAACACCTCCTTTCTAGAGAATTAGTTAAGTGTTAATTCTACTTACTCTCGCTGCTTGTTCAAAAAATAAAAAAA
>NZ_WSPP01000299.1:0-7334 GCF_009767705.1 Myroides sp. LoEW2-1
AATTTTTAGACTGCATTAGGAATTATTTAATTTTTGTTATTTATTTGTTAACGGTTATTAATTAATAATTAACAAATATGAAGAGAATATTACGAGGGTTTCTTGTTGTGTGCTCAATCTATCTCTCAGGAGGTGTAATGGTAGCGCAAGTAAGAACAGTTACTGGTAAAGTTATTGCTGCCAGTGATGGCTTACCTTTACCTGGTACTACGGTTATTATTAAAGGGACAAATACTGCTGTTCAAACAGATATAGATGGTCAGTATAGTCTTAAAGTAAATGACGGAAATGCAGTTTTAGTTTATGAATTCATGGGATTCGCTACACTGGAGAAAAAAGTAAATGCTCAGCAGGTGATTAACGTTTCTTTATTAGACGATTCTAAGCTAATGGATGAGGTAGTGATCAATACTGGTTACCAAACTTTATCAAAGAGAAAAGAAGCAGGAGCAGTTAGCCGTATTGAAGCTAAAGACTTAAAAGTCGATGGTGTTACAGACGTAAGTAGAATGATTGAAGGTAAAGTGGCAGGGGTAACCGTGCAAAACCCTTCTGGAGTTTTTGGTGCTGCACCTAAAATTACTATTCGTGGTAACTCATCTATTATGGGTGATACAAAACCGTTATGGGTTATTGATGGGGTAGTACAAGAGGATATTATTAATGTGTCTTTTGAACAATTAGCTTCAGGTAACTCTGAGTCTGTATTGAGTTCAGCTATTTCTGGATTAAATGCAGAAGACGTACTTAGTATCGATATCTTAAAAGATGCATCTGCTACTGCTATTTATGGTTCACGTGCCATGAATGGAGTAATTGTTGTAACTACAAAATCGGGAAGAAAAGAGACTCCTATGTCTATTACTTACGCGATGGAGAACACATTAAGACCTATTCCGATGTATTCGCAATATGACTTGATGAACTCTCAGCAAAACATGATGGTTTATAACGAACTTGAGCAAAAAGGACATTTAGATTATGCTCAAATGTTATATGGCCGTAATGGTGGGGTTTATAATATGATGTATAGAGCTTTAAATGAGTATGATGCAGTAAATAGTAAATTTGCTTTATCTAACCAAGATCATATAAGAGCAGGATATTTGCAAACTTATGAGAAGGCTAATACAAATTGGTTTAAAGAATTATTCAGACCATCTATTACGCAGAATCACTCTTTGAGTTTTAATGGAGGAGGAAAAAACAGTGCATATTATGCTTCTCTTGGTTATTTTGCTGATCCAGGATGGACAATTGCTGATAGAGTACACCGTTTAACAATGAATTTAAAGAATACATTCTTTGTTAATGATAAACTGACAATCTCTTTATCTGGAATGGCTTCTGTACGTGATCAAAAAGCACCAGGAACATATGATTCTGAGAAAGATGTTGTGAATGGTTCAATCAGTCGTGATTTCGACATTAACCCATTTAGTTATGCTCTTAATACTTCTCGTGCTTTACGTGCTAAAAATGAGTTGGGTGAGTATGAGTACTATAGAAGTAATTGGGCGCCATTTAATATTTTAAATGAGCTTGATAATAATAGAATGGATATTGATGTAAAAGATATTCGTTTTCAAGCTGAGGCAGAATATAAAATTCTTCCAAACTTAAAATACAATGTGAATGGTTCTGCTCGTTATGCAACTACAAAACGCGTGCACAATGTAACAGAAAACTCTAACGTTATTGCGGCATATAATGCCAATGAGAATACAATCGAACGCGATCAAAACGTTTTCTTATATAGAGATCCAAGTAGACCTGAATTACCAGGTATGCCAATTATGACTAACTCTGGACTAAAGCGTACTTATACAAATGATATGACTTCTTTCTTATTAAGAAATACACTTTCATATGATAACGTATTTGCAGATAAACATGAGTTAGATGTTTTTGGAGGTACAGAGATGCGTGTGGTTAATAGAAGTAATGATTATTTCTTAGCTCAAGGAGTTCAGTTTGAAAATGGGGATGTATCTTATCCTGAGATTGATGCAATGCGTAAGTTGCTTGAACAAGGAGGAGAATATTTCTATTTTAAAGAAGAGAGAGAAAGAACTCTAGCTTTCTTTGCAAGAGCTGCTTATACATATGATCACCGATATACTTTAGCTTTAACAGGTCGTTATGATGGATCTAATAGCCAAGGTGATACAGGTTCTTCAAGATGGTTGCCAACATGGACTGCTTCTGGAAAATGGTTAATATCAAATGAGGCTTTTATGCAAAACAGTCTAACAGTTAGTAATTTAGCTTTAAGAGCTTCTTATGGTTTAACTGCTACTGCTGGACCTGCTACTAACTCATTGGCAATTTATAGACCTTATGTGACTCATAGACCAGGTTCGAATAATATGGAGAATGGAATTAACATTCAAGATTTGAAAAATGCGGACCTTACTTGGGAGAAACAATACGAATTTAACGTTGGAGTTGATTTAGGACTTTGGAACAATAGACTTCAATTAGCAGTAGATGCTTATCAAAGAAATTCATTTGATTTAATTGATCAGATTAGAACATCTGGAGTTGGTGGTCAATATATTAAGTTAGGTAATAATGCGGATATCAAAACAAAAGGTATTGAGTTTGGTATTACTTCAACTAATATTAAGTCTGGAGATTTCTCTTGGTCGACAACAGTTAATGGATCTATTTTCCATCAAGAAGTTACAAGTTTGCAAAATACTCCACGTGTTATTGATTTAGTTAGTGGTTATGGAGCTATGGAAGGACGTCCAACAAATGCTTTGTATTCTTACGATTTTACAGGATTAAATGCTGATGGTATGCCAACATTTGTTCAAGCACCTGGAGTAACAGATGTAGTTGGAGGAGCAAATTTCCAAGATTCAGTTAATTTAGAGAAGTACTTAAAGTATGAAGGTTCAATCGATCCTAATAAAACCTTGAGTTTATCTAATACATTTGAATACAAGAACTGGAGTTTAGGATTTTTATTTGTTGCTTCTGGAGGAAACAAGATCCGTTTAAACCCTACTTATGCTAGTTCTTATTCAGATATTGATGTTTTTGGAAAATCAATGAATGATCGTTGGTTAAATCCTGGGGATGAGAATTTTACAAATGTACCAGTTATAGCTGATAATACTATTTCTGTTAAATATGGAAATTCTGCGGTTATTAGAGCTTTTAATGCTTATAACTATTCTTCAGAACGTGTGGCTGACGGTGGATTTGTGAGATTGAAAAATATTTCATTAAGTTATGAATTCCCTGACCACTTTAAAAAGTCTATGAAAATGACAAGATTTTCAGTTCGCTTTATGGCAACAAACCCATGGCTTATCTATGCAGATAAAAAGCTTAATGGAGAGGATCCTGAGTTCTATAGAACAGGTGGGGTAGCTATGCCTCAAACCGCTCAGTACACATTGACTTTAAATGTTGGTTTCTAAATTTTTGAACAATTATGAAAAGAATAAAAATATTAGTTAGTGTTTTATTATTAGCAGCAACAACTGTTAGCTGTGGTGATTTCTTATCAGAAACACCAGATAATAGAACTGTTATAGATAGTCCAAGAAAGGTTGAGCAGTTACTGGTAGCGGCTTATCCAGATGCAACATTTATGTTGTTTAATGAGATGATGGCTGATGATGTAAGAGATTCAGGAAAAATGAATTTGACATCAGAGAATGACGAGAAGATGTTTACATTTCAAGATGTTCATGATGAAGATTTAGATTGGCCTATTCGTTATTGGATGGAAGCTTATAAAGCAATTGCTCAAGCTAATACAGCACTCGAGGCAATTGATAAATTAGAAAAAGAATATGCAAATAAACCAAGTAAACGTTCTTTAGAAAATTTAAGAGGAGAGGCATTGTTAGCAAGAGCATATTCACACTTTATGTTAGTGAATCTTTGGGCTAAGCATTACGATCCTGCAACAGCAAGTTCTGATATGGGTATCCCTTATATGACAAGTGTAGAAGATGAATTACTTGTTAAATATGAAAGAAATTCTGTTGAAGAAGTATATGACTTAATAGAGGATGATATCTTAACTGGAATTGCTAAACTTAAGGGAGTAACTTATGAGAATAACAATGTAGAACGTTACCACTTTAATGAGGCAGCAGCAAATGCATTCGCAACTCGTTTCTACCTATTTAAAGGTGATTACAAAAATGCTATTAAGTATTCGCAAGCTGTGCAAGGTTTACCAATTGGAAAACTTAGAGATGTACAAGGGGCTAATAAGAAGAGTATTGAGCAAAACGAAACAGATTATGCGCAGACTTATGTGCCAACTAATTTATTAGTGAGTACTGTAAAGTCAAGGATGACAAGAATTTTGCATACAAATAGATTTAATTTATCTTCTGCTTCTGCCAATAGATCATTGTTTGGACCAAATACGCATCCATTAGCGGAGAAAAATGGAAATTGGAATTATCCAAACGATACATATTCATTAAATGATCGTTACTATGTACATAAGTTCTATGAGCATTTTAAAATTATAGATTTTACAAATATGACAGGTCATACTTATGTATCATTTGTTCTGTTTTCTAATGATATGATGTATTTGGATAGAATTGAAGCAATGATTTTAGATAACCAAATTGACGAGGCTTCTAAAATGTTAGAGTATTTTACCCTTACAAGAACAAATCTTAATGCACCTGCTCAGGAGTTCATGGGAAGTATCAAGTATAGTGATTGGCAAAATCTTTACCCAATTCAGACAAGTGATATCAATCCAAAAACACAACTTTCTGAAGAACAAACAACTTTGTTAAGAGCGCTATTAGATGCTAGAAGAAGAGAAGGTTACCAAGAAGGATACAGATGGTTTGATATTCGTCGCTATAATATAGTTGTTAAACATCAAATGGCTACAGGCGAAGTGTATGAAGTTAAAGAGAATGATAACCTACAACAACTTCAGATTCCACTTATGGCAATTGATAAAGGTATAACTCCTAACCCTAGATAATTTTAAGATTATGAAAACAAACAATATTTTGAAAGGCTTAGGTTTATTTTTCACTTTAGGCCTTGTTTTAACATCATGTTCAAGTGATGATAAAATTGGTGATAGTATTTACAATACTGAAGAACAGCCAAAGACTGAATTAGATCAATGGATATTTAAATCATATACAGAGCCATATAATATAGATGCTACTTATTTGTGGAATGAAAGTATGGGAAAACCAGATAAAACTTTATTTCCGCCTAAGTTAAGTAGTGTGAAGCCTGCTTTACAAGTGGTTAAGAAAATATGGATTGATAGTTATTCAGAAGTAGGGGGCGAGGACTTTGTTAAGCTAATCGCGCCACGTCAATTGCATTTAATAGGAAGTTACAACTTGAATCACAATGGAACAATTGTTTTAGGTGAAGCTGGTGGTGGTGCTCGAATCACTCTATACAATGTTGATTTTGTAGATTACACTGATTTAGAAGATGTTCGTGAGTTTGTACATACCATTCAACACGAATATATTCACATTTTGAATCAAAGTAAACCTTATGATATTGTAACATGGAAAGCATTAGGTGAAAAACTTGGAGGGTATACATCTAACTGGTATAATCAAAATGATGAAGATAGTAATAATTTAGGTTTTGTGACTCCATATGCTAGATTAAACTCTGATGAGGATTTTGCAGAAACAGCTTCTTTTGTTCTTTTAAGTTCAAAAGCTGAACTTGAAAGTTTCCTAAGTAAGGTTAAGTCTGCTGATGGAAAAGCAATTATAGAGCAAAAAATTGCTATTGTTGAAAAGTACTTTTTAGATCAATTTTCAATGGACTTTTTTGAACTTAGGGATGCTGCTGAACGCAACACTAATGATGTGATTAATGGAAATTTTGAAGAAAATCAACCTTAATAAGTAAACAATGAAAAATTATATATATAAATCAGGTTTAGCTCTTATAGTTTTAGCAGCGCTTACTTCTTGTCAAAAAGAAGAGGATCGCGTATTTAGCGAGACATCTACCGAGCGTGTTGAACAAAGAGAGATTGAATTACAGAATCATTTGCTTACAGCTGAACATGGATGGAAACTTGTTTATGTAACTGATGGTAAACGCTATGGAGGTTTTACTTATCTATTAGATTTTGCTGGAGGACGTCACGTTAGAATGGTGTCTGATTTTAACGAAGAAGGGTTAATTGCAGAAACAGGTGAGTACCAAATTAAAATGCGTGGAACTACAAGTTTAATATTCTCTACACGTACTAAGATTCACGAACTTTCAGATCCTATTAATTCTGCTTATGAAAATGGAAAAGGATTTAATGGTGAGTTCCAGTTTGGGTACTATGGTAAGAGTGAGGATGGAAATGAAATGTATTTTAAAACTCCTAAGCAAGGTACTGAAGCAGTCTTTGTGAAAGCAACTAAGGAGGACTGGGATCGTTTTGAAGAGCAGTACAATATGGGATTTAATATGAGTTTAGATACTCAACCGATATTCCGTGTCTTGGAGGTAAATGAAGGTGGAAACGTGGTAAACTATGATTTGAATTATTTACCAAGTGTTCGTTTCGCTAAAATTGATAAGGGAGAAATGTTGAATAATCAAAGTTCTTTTGGAGTTGGTTATACGCCAGATGGTGTAAAATTAACTAAGGGAATAAAAGTAGGTGAAGATATTGCTACTGATTTTATTTTCGACCCTAATACATCAAGTTTTAATTATTCTGCTAATGGAAATACTGCTTCAATAAAGTATTCAGAGGCACCTATAAATTGGAATGATTCGTATAAAGTTACTTTAAAAGATAGTAATACTAGGTTGTTTTTCGATGCAGGAGATCTGGCTGGAGCTTCAACTAACTCACCACTGTTTAGAAAGTATTTAGATAAATTTAAAAAAGACTCTAAACCAGGTTTAAGTCAAATACAAATATACTTTAAACAAGGTGCTGGTAATTATGCTACTTTTGCATTTAATGGTGCGTCTTATAGATTGAATTTTAATGTTCAAGATGATAATGATGCACTTAAGATTACTGATAAAAGATGGACTAGTAACAATGTTCCAGCTGATTTGAAAGAATTTGCAGAAGCGTTATTTGAGGACAAACTTTATTTTAGAGTTGAGAGTTTTAAAATTAAGTATTCTAATACATTAGTTACTATTATGTCTAATAAACAGGCTATAGCATTAGCGAATTACGATTATAACTCTAGTTTTTAATTATATTGAAAACTTAGATATGTTTTAAGAAAAGAGGCTGTCTAAAAAGCCTAAAAAACAAAACCCCGTCTAAAAAAGGCGGGGTTTTTTCATTGTTTGTCCTCAAAAATAATTATCTTCAAGGTGCAACC
>NZ_WSPP01000300.1:0-3739 GCF_009767705.1 Myroides sp. LoEW2-1
TGCGGATGCAAAAGTAGTATCTTTTACGCTACTTCCAAACTTTATAACGCCTTTTTTTAAAGGTTTTTTTCGGAGTAACGATAACTACCTATTATGATACACATTACAAGTAAAACTTTCTTTAGTATTTCTGATATCCCCCCTTCCCTACCTTACTTACACCAGTAATAATGCATTTATCTCCTTCAACAAGATTCTTTATACTATATCAAGATTCTTTATACTATATATAGTATAGTACATACCTAAATACTTCGATATAATACAGGTGCCAATAACCAAATACAAGAAAACAAATCACACTCTATTAAATAGTGAAAACAAAAAATGAGGACAAGTCCTCATTTTTTAAAAGAAAGTAATAGCAAAACTATAAAGCTATACCTATCCTATATAATTAAACTTTAAAAAGATGTAGTAATACCTATAGTAAGTCCAGCCGCTTCTGTTACATAACGACAAACACCTCCTACACACATTAAACCGCCTCTTTGTCTACCGTAAGCAGCAGAAACACGAGTAACACCTTTTGTAAAACTAGCTCCAAAATTATAGTAATGAATTTTGTTATCTGAATCATCATTCCCATAATTATACATGTCACTACCAAAAAAAGACCATTTACTGTTTAGTGCAAATTCCAAAGTACCTGCCATCCAATTCTTATTATCAGCATCCGCCCACATATGTTGTAATTCCATTCTAACAGATTTATCATCCAAGAATTGATAAGTTGTTTCAGCACTCACAATATTTGTATTGATATTTTCCATTTTACCAAGTAATACAGGAGCATTATAGAATTGATTCAAATACATAAAGACAGAAGACCATTGTTTAGACCATTTCTTTCTAACTTCAAAGCCAAGATCTCTATAATACTTTTCTCCAAAACCAATAAACTCGTTACTTACATCCCCTTCAAAGAAATTAACTTCAGATTTTAGTCCAGCCCAATACGCACCATTAACTGTTAAGTTCATTCCATACGCACCTCCCAGAGAAGTACCTTTCTTAAACTCATAATAAAAATCAAATTGTCCTCCGATCTCTCCTGTCTTACCAGCCATCAAATCAATATTAGACTGCGCTTGGTATACATATATATTCTGTAAAGAATAATCATACTGTTTAGTCAATGCAGGAACATAATTCATAATCCCCTTAAAATAATCATTCCCCAAGAATTCACGTTCAGAGAAAATCCCCATATTCTCAATTCTTCTGAAATTAACATCCAAAGACATACCCTTTTGAGTAAAACCAGTATTAATTAACAAAGCATTACCATCATACTTACTCCCCTCATCAATCATAAAATTCTGAACTAAACAATCAGAGGCCTTAGTTACATACTCAGCACCAATATAAAACCCTTTAAAAGCGTAATCAGCTCTAAAAGAATAACCACTATTAAATCGATCTAAATCATCATACTCGTCGTTTTTATTAAAATTTCTACCTAAGAAACTAGCCCCTAAACTCAGTGTATGTTCATCCCATCCAGCTAAGTCATCAATACTAACACCAATATCGGCACCAAACAAAAAAGACTTAGACAAATCAAACCCCATTCCGACTCTCTGTCTACCACCGAAAACAGTAACTTTCCCCCAGTTATCTACACTATACTTAGCATTAACTCCAAAAATAGCATTATTGACACCTAATTGCTTGTCTTCCCAAGCTCTAAAAAGCAGACCACTACCAAATTGATCATAAAAATGACCAGCCGTAACATCGATTCCCTTTTCTACATTATTATATCTAGCATAGATAGTACCAATGCTAACTTTATCATAGTCTGGTGAGTAATTAAGCATCGCTTTAGGGGCATATCCCTCTAATTGAGTCCCAAAGGTCCAATTTTTAAAATCGTAATCCACTTTCAAGTATGAATTTGAACGAAAACGATCTTCTGCTTCAATAGGAGCAAGCTTGATTTTTTTATCATCAATATACCATTGAGAATTATTCTCAAAACCAACTCTAATCTGTGAATAAGAGTTAGTAACTCCTAATGCAATCCCTAAAAATAGTAATATACGTTTCATAGGCTATTTCTTTAATGCAGCTTTGACCTGCTTGAACAATTCTTTCTCTACTCCTGGTGTATAACTAGTGTGTTTATAAACGATCTTACCTTTATATACAACCAAAGTATAAGGAACATTAGCAACATTCATCGCTCTTTTCAAGTTGTGATTATCATCTAAAAGGACTTGATAATCCCATCCTTTACCATTAACTAAAGGTTTTACGCGTTTAACAGACTTAGCATCATCAATAGAAATAGCAATAAGTTCAACCCCCGTTTCTTCTTGCCATTCGTCATAAACATCATTGATAGCAGCTAATTCTTTCAAACATGGACCACACCATGTTGCCCAAAAGCTAATAATAACAGGATTTTCGCCTTTTCCTAATTCGCTAATATTAACTTCTTTTCCATTCAAGTCCTTTAAAGAGATACTTGGTAGTTCCGATTGCTGTGAAAAAACAAAGATTGGAAACGCAAAAATTAAAAAAACAAATAATTTCTTCATATCTATAAGATTAATTGATTAATTATCGTAAATATATATGAATTAACTAAACTTTTTGTGTACATTTAAAAAAAATAATATTTATTTTTACACACAAATCAACCAAAAAACACATTAAAAATGAAAAAAAGAAACCTATTTAAGTTTGCAATGTTATTTGCTTTATTCACGGCATTTTTAACATTCACGTCTTGTTCAAGCGATGACAACACAAAAGAAAAAGACGAGATTATCGATCCGAAACCAGATCCAGATCCAACTCCAAATCCAGATCCAAAAGAAACAAACTTCTTCAAACACAAAACACTAGTAGAAGATTATACCTCTGTTGGATGTCCTGCATGTCCTTATGCAGCATTTATACTTGACGAGTTGCAAACAACGAGTATAAAAGATAAAATCATTACTGTAACGGTACACGATGATTATGGAAGTACAAAAGATCCCTATCGTTTAAAAAACATCAATGATTATGTTAAGCTAATGAAACCAAAGTTTCTACCATCAATATACTGGGTAAGAGATTCTAAAGCATGGGCTTTACAAAATAATTTCATAGATGGAGAAGATACTTCAAACGGACCACGTTACTTTATTAATCAAGATGCTGTTCTTGGTGCAATAGAAAAGTTGAATATCATTAAGGAGAAATCTAATATTGGAATAAAAATAGAATCTCAATTGACAAAAACTGCAGGAGAAGTTAAGGTATCACTGCAATTCACAAACGATATCAATGAAGAATTAAAATATGTCGTTTACCTAATAGAAGATGATCTAAAATACAAACAAGCGAACTCAACACCATTATACGGAAACAACACTGGAAAAGGAAGATGGGAAAATAATTTTATGCACCAACATGTTTTACGTGCAGCTAACAATTTTGCAGGGATAAAAGTAGCAGCAAACGAAACAATAAAAGCAAAAGAATTTAAAACTACTGTAGCTTTAGAAAACTACACTTTAGACAATTTAGAAAAAACATCAGTAGTTGTAGTAATACTAGATAAAAATGGTAAAGCCTTAAATGCTCAAATAGCAAAAGCAAATACTACACAAGATTACGAAATCGTAAAATAGCAAAAAGCCGGATCAATCTCAAAAGTTGTGTGTGAATTAAAAACTACAGATCTTTGTAATAATAAATAATAACCGTGGAAAACTATATTGAGTTTGTAAAAATGATTTTA
>NZ_WSPP01000301.1:0-7355 GCF_009767705.1 Myroides sp. LoEW2-1
GCTATATACTGTAATTAAATCTTTTCTATCTATACCTATATTTTTTAAAAATATAAATTTTATTGTGACTTTTTAACTACTTAGTTGTCTTAATGTTGAGTAAGATTCTAAATAGCTTGTGTACTATTACATCTATTTACAATAAGGGGAATTATTCTTATTCAAAACACTATGACAAAAAAAGGTAAGCTAATAGCTTACCTTTTTTCATTACTATTTTAGAGATTGAGTTTTTAAATAATCTATAGCATGTCTACCCTCGTTAAAAAGGAGGTCTAGTATACTAAGGTTATTTATAAATCCTTCTTTTTCTTCAAATACTTGCGTATAAGGCTCGAATTCATTCACATCTTTTTTTCCATTCGCTAGTGCTCTTAAATCCAGTATATCTGTATGTGAATAGTCCTTGTGAAATTCAATCGTTTTTTCAAAAGGGAGTTCTATTCCCAAGCAAGATGTTATTACTTCGTGTATCTTGAAGTTTAAATCAAGCATGTATTTTTGTTTTTCTTCGAATAGAGGCCTTAAATCATCTTCAAAGAACTCAAAGTAAGGAGAAGTTCTGTAAGCAGCTTCTAAGCTCTTAAAATGCTGTTTCTGCCATCCAAAAGCATCTTCTATTACTACATCTTTAAACTTCTGGTGAAGTTCATTACTGTGCTTAATTGGTATATTCAACATCTGTATTCCATTGGCACTATAGATGTACATTCTATTTCTATTCGTTTGTTTTTGAAAATTATCTTCTACTTCAAATAGTATCTTTTCAGATTGCAACATAGCAACAAAGTGACTAATTGATGGAAAATAAGTAGGGTGAATAACTATATTATTCATTACTATTATTTAATTATAAATTCTTTTTCTTTTTTCTACTTCTGTAAGTGCTATATCCAATGTATCCAATTAAAAGCACTACAAAATATGGGAAGTATGAGATTTTTTCTCCATTTCCATTAACAGTTGTAAACATTCTGTCCCAGCGTATTTTATCAAGTGCTTTAGACCAAGGAACGTTTGGGTCTAAACTCATCCAAATAAATACGGGCTTACCAACAATATGATCTTCTGGTACAAATCCCCAAAATCTACTGTCCTCTGAGTTATCTCTATTATCTCCCATCATATAATAATAATCTTGCTTGAATGTATAAGAGTTTGTTTGAACTCCATTGATTAAGAAATGATTATTACTATATTCTAATGTGTTGTTTTCGTATTTAGTGATAACGCGTTTGTAAAGAGGAATGTTATCTTCCGTTAAGGTGATTGTTTCTCCTTTTGCAGGGATGTGTATAGGGCCAAGGTTATTTGTTGTCCACTTTGGTTGATTATGTGGGAAGATATATCCAGGTATAGCTTGATCAGGAAAGCGGTGAACTGCTTTTACTGCACTAAATGTTTTGATATACTCAACTGCCTCATCAGTCAAAGCTGGGAAAATAAACAATGTCTTTGGTGCATTATTGGCTTGAGAAGGCATTTCTGTTATATCAAACTTTTTCACAACTGACATAACATCAAATGGACGACCATCTGTTTCTACAACATAAGCAAATTGAATTTTAGCTCTGTCGTTTAGTTTTAATTGTTCCCCGTTGATAAATACATATCCATTCTTTATTTCTAAGTTTTCTCCTGGCAAACCGACAGCTCTTTTGACATAGTTTGTTTTTTTGTCTATTGGTTTATCTATAGCAGGTCTTCTCAACGGATCTCTAAAAGTATATACAGTATCTGTAGGCCAGTTAAATACAACAATATCATTGTGTTGTACTTTTTGAAAACCTGGTAGTCTAAAGTATGGTAAATGAGGTTTAGTTAAGTATGATTTCTTTTTGACAAAAGGCAATGTATCATGAGCCATTGGCAATGCAACAGTTGTCATAGGAGTACGTGCTCCGTAATGAAATTTACTAACAAATAAAAAATCACCAACTAATAAAGTTTTTTCTAATGAAGAAGATGGAATAGTGTAGGGCTGTATTGCATAGGTGTGTATTATTGTTGCTACAACTACTGCAAACAAAACAGAACTCATAGTTTCACCTGCTTCAGATGCTGCCTTAATGCTTCTATCTTTAATGTGTTGAACATCTGTGGCATAATTGATATAGTAGATGTAGAAGCCTAAAGTAAGCACTACTAAAATCGTGTCAATAGTAGAGTTTTTTCCAAAACTTCTAATGGTTTCCACCCAAATTACGGGAAACATAATTAAGTTAACTATAGGAATAAATAGCAGTATAACCCACCAACCTGGGCGATTGATAATACGCATTAGCAATACAGCATTGTAAATAGGTATTATTGCCTGCCAAGGTTTGTATCCTGCTTTAATATATAGTTTCCATGTTCCTGCAAAGTGAATTACTTGAACAAGTAGAAAAAATAAGAACCATTGCATCATTGTCATAATCTCTATGTTTAGTAGGTTTATTTAGTTGTCATTTAAGTTTAATACATCTCTCATTGTAAAAACACCTTTTTTACCAAGAATCCATTCCGCCGCAACTACTGCTCCAAGGGCAAAACCTTCTCTTGAATGTGCTGTGTGTTTTATTTCAATTTGATCAATGGATGAATCATAAAAAACGCTATGTGTACCAGGCACGCTATCTTGGCGTATAGCATCGATATGAATCTCGTTTTCCTTTGGTTGATCCAATGTCCACTTGTTGTAAGCAGAATTTTCGATAATGCCATTAGCTAAGGAAATAGCTGTTCCACTTGGTGCATCAAGTTTTTGTGTATGGTGAATTTCCTCCATAGAAACATTGTATTCCTTGAGTTGACTCATCATTTTAGCAAGGTATTCATTCAATTTGAAGAAAACGTTCACTCCTAAGCTAAAATTAGAACCATATAAGAATGCACCACCTTTTAATTGATTATACGCTACAATGTCATCATATTGCTCCAGCCAACCTGTGGTTCCACTTATAATGGGAACATGGTAGTCTATTGCAGATTTTATATTAACAACAGCAGAGGTAGGAATGCTAAAATCAATTGCTACATCAGCTTTTTCTAATCCTTCAAATGAATTTTCGCTTCCTTTTCTAAGTACAATTTCATGTCCTCTTTCTAAGGCGATACGCTCAATTATTTTACCCATTTTACCGTAGCCTAATAACGCTATTTTCATAATAAAAGTATAAGATTAGAATTTGTATTGAATATTTACTGCATACTGAAGTTGCATTTGATTTTGTTGTAAGTAATTGTTGTTGACATCAAATACAGGTCTGATAGTCAACTTCTCATTTACGTTAAATTGCGTTAGGTGAGCGTCAACGTTTGCATCAATGATACTCAATACATAGAAACCTACTGTAATGACTACTGATAAATCTCGATTGCGTCTATAGAATTTCTGAGCTTCTAATAGGCGCTCATTGTCTAGACCACCGAAAGTAGGATCTTCTTTGTCGTGAATACCTTGTAAACGCTTTTTATACTCTGATCGGTATCTGGTATATTGACGTTGATTATCCGCCCAAAAGTAAGCAGGAATACCCATACCCGCATATACAAGAGGTACTTTCCAATAACTTTTGTTTTGGATTTGTCCAAGGCCAGGAACGATTGACGTAAAAAATGAAGCCCGAGCAGGAGCAAGGGGATCAATTGGTTTATAATCTGCTTCAGCTTCAGTTACAGATTTGATTTTTTTCTCTTTGTCTTTTTTCTGCGCAAATGCTTGTTGCCCGACAATAGAGAAAAGTAATATTAAAATAAATAATTTGCTTTTCACTAATTTTCTAAAAGTTTGATTAAGCGATTTAAATCTTCTTCAGAGTGGAAAGGTATTGAAATTTTTCCTTTTCCATTTGCTGAAACCTTTATATCTACTTTTGCACCAAAGAAATTTCCAAAAGAATTAGAGTACTCAGCTGGTACTTCAAATGATTTTGTCTTCTTTGGTAATTCTGGGGATTTATTACCTTTTAGATCTTCTTGATATTGTTTTACCAATGCTTCAGTTTCACGTACAGACAAGTTTTCCATAATGATTTTATGGTATATTGTTGTTTGTACATCTAAGTCCTCTACATTGATGATTGCTCTTCCGTGGCCCATAGAAATGAATCCATCTCTAATTCCAGTTTGAATAATTGGGTCAAGGCGAAGCAAACGAATATAATTTGCTATTGTAGATCTCTTTTTTCCGACACGGTCACTTACTTGTTCTTGCGTTAAGTCTATTTCATCCATTAAACGCTGATAAGACAAGGCAATTTCAATGGGGTCTAAGTCATGGCGTTGAATATTTTCAACTAATGCCATTGTCAGTGAATCGTTATCGTTGGCAATGCGTATAAAAGCAGGAATTGTATCAAGTCCTACTATTTTTGAAGCTCTAAGACGACGTTCACCTGAGATTAATTGGAATTTATTAAAGTCAATTTTGCGTACAGTAATGGGTTGGATAACTCCTAACTCCCTAATACTTGTCGCTAATTCATTTAATGATTCTTCATTGAAGTTTGTTCTCGGTTGAAATGGATTTATTTCAATAGAATCAATATCTAATTCAATGATGTTTCCAACAACTTTATCTGCATTGTTATCTTCAATTGATTTAATATCGTTGTCGGGATCTTTTAATAGAGCCGATAATCCTCTTCCTAAAGCTTGTTTTTTAAATGCCTTTGCCATAATTTCTTATATTCTCGACTAAACTAATTGTTAGTTATTCTTAAGTATAATTTCTTCTGCTAAATTAATGTAGTTTGTCGCTCCTTTACTTGTCGCATCATAGTTTATGATACTTTCTCCAAAACTCGGAGCTTCACTTAATTTTACATTTCTTTGAATAATCGTGTCAAATACCATGTCGTTAAAGTGTTTTTGTACTTCTTCTACAACTTGGTTTGAAAGTCTTAGACGAGAATCATACATCGTCAATAATAAACCTTCAATATCTAATTCAGGATTGTGAATTTTTTGAACGCTTTTTATCGTATTCAATAATTTTCCTAATCCCTCAAGTGCAAAATATTCACACTGGATTGGTATGATAACTGAATCTGCTGCAGTTAGTGCATTCAGAGTTAGTAATCCTAATGATGGGGCACAATCGATAATGATGTAATCATAACTATCTTTAATCGACTTTAGAGCCTCTTTTAGCATATACTCCCTATTCTTTTTGTCTACTAATTCAATCTCAATTGCCACTAAGTCAATATGAGCTGGGATTAAATAAACATTAGGAGCCGTACAATCAACAATAGCATCTGCCGGTGTACAACTGTGCTCTAAAATTTCATAAGTTCCGATCTCTACTGCATCTACATCCACGCCTAAGCCTGATGTAGCATTCGCTTGTGGGTCAGCGTCTATTAAAAGAACCTTTTTCTCCAGTGCTCCTAATGAAGCAGCTAAGTTAACTGAAGTAGTTGTTTTTCCTACTCCTCCCTTTTGATTTGCGACAGCAATGATTTTTCCCATTCTGTTAATGAAATTAATTAAGTCGTAAAAATACGATTATTTATCAGTTTATAAAATCTTATTTATTAACAGTTTATGAAAAATATTATAAGTCAATTGGTTAAATGTTAAAATTGTACCTGACCTACTTAAAACTGCCTTTTTTATTGTAATATAATGATGTCAAATTCTTGATTTAACGGTTTTAATTTTGTGAATAATGCAGTAAGCAAATCCTCTCCATATTCTTTGTAATATACTGAAAAATTCACAATGCGCTCTTGTAAACTGTTGTTCGGAAATAATTCATTTTGAAGTAAGGCAATTCGCTCTAATTTATCTGCGTGATTTCTCTTTTCAGCTATGCGAAGTCTTTTTTCTAAATTGTCTAATCCTTTGAGCTGTTTTACTTTTTGTGCTTTTACTGCTCCAATGAATGATTTGTCTGTTTGCAGCGCAATATCTTCCAGTATTTTGAATTGATCTTCTAAAACTTGACGTTGTTGATCAAAGTCAAACTGTATTGTTGAAAATTCTTTTGTCTTAGCATTGATTAATTGCTCTTGTTTGCTAAACATATCTTGCCAAGAGAGCCCTAATTTATCCATCTTGTCCACTTGTTTTGCAGTGGCCAATAATACTGAATTTCTCAGTAATAGCATTGGGAAAGTCACTTGGTGTAAATCGAAAACTTGTTTCAATTCTAACCAATATGCCAATTCTCCACCACCTCCCGTATAGCATAGGTTAGGCAATATTACTTCTTGATATAACGGTCTCAGTATCACATTAGGACTGAAGCATTCAGGATGATTCTCTAATTCTGTTAGTATTGCTTCTTTAGTGAAGGTGATCGAGGTATTGTTTACTTTATATACCTCATCTTCATAGATAATTCTTTCTCTCAAGTTATCCTGTATATAGAATAAGTTGATATCACGAGGATTCACTTGTATGAAGTATTCTGATAGTGTATCATAGCTTTTTTCAACTTCTTTGATAGCACTCTGATGAAGTAATTCTTCTTTGATATGAGGAGCAAACAGTTTTTTTAATCCAGCGTCATCCCCATCTATGATTACTAAGCCATACTCTCCAAACAATTCATTTGCTAAGTAACGCGTAGCTTCTGTTAGATTGTCGTGTTTGAGATAAGCATTTTCAAATAGTTCTTTGATGTACATAGCATTTTTACCTAAACCAATATGTGATTGGAATACTTCATATACTTTATCTAATCCTTCAGTACTTAATCGGCCTACAGGTCCTTTGCTCTCTCTGTTCCAACAAATCACTTTTTCTTCAAATACGAAGTGATTAATTTCTTCGAAGTCGTGATCTTCTGTAGCCATCCAGTATACAGGGACAAAGTTTTCGTTGGGATACTTAGCTTTCAGTTCTTTGGCTAAATTAATAACCGATATAATCTTGTACAAGAAGTACAGTGGACCAGTAAACAAGTTTAACTGGTGTCCAGTCGTAACTGTAAATGTATTTTCTTTTGCTAATGCATTTATATGCTCTAAAGTCTTTTCAGAAGTCTTCGTGTCCTTATATTGACTTAACAACGCCTGACAGAGTACACTTCTGTGTTCTATCGGATAGTTAGTACGTTTTTCATCTATCTGTTGTTTGAAGTTCTGTATAGTAGGGAAGTGATTATATAAGTGTTTTAGATTAGCCTCTTGATTGAGGTAATCTACCATTAGTTTTGAAAAATAGCCCGCGTTCTGAAACGTAATTTTGTCTAAAGGCATAGTGTTTATTTTTTGCTAATTTAAATTATAAATTAATGAGTTATATATAAACCAAAGTTAATTCTATAAACATTTTTACCTGTAATGTTAGGTTTGCTCTTTCTCTGAATGGACAGATTAGTTATAAAAGATTAAAATACTTAGTATTTTCCAATATTGATT
>NZ_WSPP01000302.1:0-1947 GCF_009767705.1 Myroides sp. LoEW2-1
TTATCAAAGTTACTAGAATCGTTCCATATTTTAATGGCAATTCCTATTGAAATAGTTGTAATGATTCCTGTAATCCATAAGATTCTATTTAAAAATTCTTCTTGACTTTTTATCTTTCTCAATAATTCATTTGGTGAAGCAATATCTCCCTGTTTTAATACATCTACATAATCTAAAGGGATGCTTTTTTGTCCTTGATGATGGTTATTAGTATTATATTCATCACCATTACTAGCTTCACTTTGTAGATTTGAAAACCAAATTAAAAAGTAAGGTTTCTTAGTTTCTAAAGTAATAGTAGAAGGTCCTGCATTATAAACTGAAAAAAGAAGTTTACCTTCGAATCCTGGGTCAACATGAAATCCTGATACATTTATTAGACCTTTTAGTTTTTGTTTGGCCTTAATTGAAATAAAGGCTAATTTATCCTTTGGGATACAAACATATTCATCTGTCATTAGCAATGTAAATTGTCCAGGGTTGATTTCAATTGTTTTTGATTTTTCATCTAAAATTTCAATTTTTCTATCTTTATTATCAGTACGATAAGCTTCACTACCTAGAGAAAGTGCATAAGCCGCCTCTTCAACCCTTTTTTCATTATAAACGTTATTACCATCACCATCTGTAATTATCCGTTTTTTTGATAATATTTTTTTTAATTCAGTAGGTCCTAAAAATGCCATAGTTTAAAATTTAATTTTTTTAAAAAAGTGTAGTTTGTATATGGTTCATCCAATCAATTGGATCTCCTGTAATTCCTTTTGTTTGTGTTTTTTTAATCCAATCAATAAGTTCGATCGCTAGTGGGGTTTGGTTTTTCTTTTCACCGACACCAGATTTAAACAACTCTGTAAATTTGGGTGGTACGTCTATTAAATTATCTCCAAAATAATAGAAATTATTACTAATTAAAACATTTTTACCACTTAAATCTTTTTTAAGATGTTTAAGGTTTATTGAACCATCAAAATTCGAATGTGCTGAATCTAGTTGCCCCCAATCACTATCAATAGGAAAATAAATATTATCTCCATACATACGAGCTAATGAACCGTTTACATTTGGTCTTTTTACAAAAAACCTTGGATCATTCCAATACTCTTCAAAAGTTAGAATTTCACTTACTTCCATAGCACATATAACTTTATTAATATAATATCCAGTAGGTCTTTTTAACCTTTTTTCAAGTGACACGGAACCAGTACCAACAATCCAATCTCCAATTTTTAATAATTTACTTTTACGGATTTTTGGTTTACAAACGGCTAAAGTACAGTAACCCCAAAAGGGATTAGGAGCGAGACCTAGATCATGGTCAATTACATAGGTATATACGCTTAACATTTTACTCTTTGAATTGCGTAATTGGTGCTGTTTGAATTAGGACTGTTATCGTTACTCTCTTCAATTAAATCTCCAATTTTATCAACAGAATTCCAACCTATTATATTTGCGTTTATTTCTTTTAAAGCTTCTGGAATTTCTACCTTATCTTTATCGCCGTGGTTGTAGATTCCTATTATTTTCTTTCCTTGTTTAATAGCTTCTTTTATTTCAAAATCAACCCAAGGACGTGTATGAGTCTTGTCACCAATAACACAAACAAATGTACTAGAAGCTGCTATTCGAGCTTTTAAATATCGTTCAATTACTGCTTTTGAAGGAGTACGTCCATCTTTATGCTTTGTACTGTCTACCGAATAATTACGAACATCATATCCTGAATCAATTAATCTTTTTTTTAGACCTTGTACTTTATCATCATCCTTATAATAATGACTAATAAAAATGTTATGTTTTTTACCCATATTTTTTATACTAAAGATTTTATTAATATTAAATAAAAATATTATACTTGACTAATTTTTTTTCAACTCATATAAATAATCTAGTGCTCTTTTTATAGTGGGAGCGTTATTCATAGAACTCGGCAAGGATTTAAAT